>JBAWAM010000056.1:0-6370 GCA_049589315.1 Myxococcaceae bacterium | reverse complement strand
CATGGGGCCGGGCCGGCGAACGGCGCCTCGCTAGGTGCAAACGTCGCCAGATCTGCGCCAAGGATCCCTCTCCGGAGTGGCCACGGCCCAGCTCCAACCAGTTCGACAGCCCCAAGCCCCCGGCCACGACCGAATCGCTAAGAGCGCCTTTCAGAACCCTGCTCCAACTGGGATGCGGCCGACGTCGTCGAGCGGCTCCAGCAGTCACTCCTGGATGAGCACGAGGTGAAGCCGGCCCACGGGTGACCGGCGTTACGTGTGCGTTGCTGCCGCTGAGTGAGTCTTCTCGGACAAAGATCTCGGCGTGTCGTCGCCAGCGCGGTGGAGAAGTACCAACCCGGCTCGGGTTGTGGGCGGACGGGATCTGGATGAACTGCGTCAGACGAGGAACCGGCGGAACCACTCGATCGCGCGGTCGAGCGCCGCGTTCCAGTCCTCCTGGCGCATGAAGTGAGCGGACTCGGGATACTCGATGAACGAGAGCAGCTCGGGCTCCCGGGCGTAGGACGGCTCGAGCTGACGGTGAAACTCCAGCGCCTGGTTCGGATCGACCAGCTCGTCCCGTCCGGCGACCTGTGACAACACGGCGCACGGGTAGAACCGGTCGACGTTCCGCGCCGGATTCTCCGGGATGTCCATCCGCCACAAGGGAGAGGCGATCAACGCCACGAGCGCGTTCAGGCGTCCGGACGGGGCAGCGCCGTAGCCGACGAAGCCGCCGAAGGACACGCCGCACAGCCCCAGCCCGCCCGGATGGGACAGGGCCGCGCCCTCGAGCAGATCGATCAGCCCCGGCAGCTCGTGCACGGTCGCAACGACAGTGTCGATCATCGCCTGCTCCCGGTGCGGCGACCACAAGGCGAAGCGCTCCTCGAAGTCGGGGTAGCGCCGCTCCCCGTGTCCGACGGCATCGAGCCCGATCGCGAGGAAGCCTGCGTCGGCGAAGCGCTCGAGCTCCGGGCGATTGACCTCCTTCGAGGCGCCAAGCCCGTGGACGACCAGCAGGGTCCCGCGGCGCGCGGCGTCGACCGGAGCTCCACGGGAGACGATGAGGAGCGGCACGCCGCCCATCTCCACGGTGTACGACTGAAGGCTCTCCGCGCTCATGAGAAAGTCCCCAGCTCCCGCGGAACCCGAAGCTCTCCGGCGAGGTATCGCCAGCCGGTGCCGTCGTGGCGGAACTCGCTCCGCTCGACGAACGAGCGGTCCCTCCCCTTCTCGAACACCTGCGCGTGGAACAGCACGTACGCCGCGCCGTCCTCCCCCGGCCCAGCGGCGTCGAGGATCTTCAGCCCCGGATACTTGAACGTGCTGAAAGCCTTGCGGAGCTCGCGCTTGACCTCATCCTCGGGGCGGCGCCGATCCGGGTGGTCCGGATGCAGGGTCCGCCACAGGTAGTCGACCTGCTTGAGCGCGAAGGCGCTGTAGCGCGACCGCATCAGCTCCGAGGGCGTGGGCGCCTCCTTCAGTCCCTTGTGGAATGGCGCACAGCACTCGGAGTAGCGGCGTCCGGAGCTGCACGGGCATAGCGTCGCGGCCATGCCCGGACGATTATCACGACCGCCTCAGCGGAGGTCGGCGGTCTCACCCATCGCGGCGTGGGCCGCTGCGAGCCGGGCGATCGGCACCCGGAATGGAGAGCAGGACACGTAGTCCAGCGCGAGCTCGTGGCACAGGGCGATGGATCTGGGATCGCCGCCATGCTCGCCGCAGATCCCCACCTCCAGCTCCTTCCTGCGACCGCGGCCCAGCTCCACGCCTCGCCGCATCAACGCGCCGACGCCATCCCGGTCGAGCGTGGCGAACGGGTTCTCCTCGAGGATGTGCTGCTCCAGGTACTCGATCAGGAACCCGGTCTCTGCGTCGTCTCGCGAAATGCCGAAGGTGGTCTGCGTCAGGTCGTTGGTGCCGAAGGAGAAGAACTCGGCGTACTCGGCGATCTGGTCCGCCACGAGCGCCGCGCGGGGCAGCTCGATCATCGTCCCGAACTGGTACGGCACCCGCCGCGCCTGCTCCTTCATCACCTGCTGCGCTTCGCTCTCCAGCAGCTCGCGCTCGACCTTCAGCTCGGCGCTCGTCGCCGCGAGGGGGATCATGATCTTCGGCTTCACCTTGACGCCCGCCTTCGCGCACGCGCAGGCGGCTTCGAAGATCGCCCGGACCTGCATGCGGACCAGGGCCGGCATGTGGATCCCGAGTCGGACGCCGCGCAGACCCAGCATCGGGTTCTGCTCACGCATACCCTCCACCGCCTCGAGCAGTCTCCGCTTCTCCGTCAGCTCGCGCTCGAGCGCCGCCTTGTCTCCGTCCCCGAGACGAAGGCGCAGCTCCAGCTCGGTGACCGAGCGCAGCAGCTCGTCGTGGTTGGGGAGGAACTCGTGGAGCGGCGGGTCGATGAGCCGGATCGTCACCGGCAGTCCGTCCATGGCCTTGAACAGCCCGATGAAGTCCTCTCGCTGCATGGGGAGCAGGATTTCCAGGTGCTTCGCGCGCTCCTCCTCGGTCTTCGCGAGGATCATCTGCTGCACGATCGGGAGGCGCTCGGCTTCGAAGAACATGTGCTCGGTCCTGCAGAGCCCGATGCCCTCTGCGCCCAGGCGCCTCGCCCGCTCCGCGTCGCGCGGGTAGTCGGCGTTCGCCCACACGCCGAGCGTGCGGATCTCGTCCGCCCATCCGAGCAACTTGAGCAGCCAGGGATCCGCGACGTCCGGCACCACCGTCTTCACCTGGCCGGCGAACACCTCGCCCGTGGTGCCGTCGATGGAGATCCATTCGCCTTCCTTCAGCACCCGGCCGTCGGCGGTCTTCATCTGCCGGTGCTCCAGGTCGATCTCCAGCGACACGACGCCGACGACGGCGGGCCTTCCGAACTGGCGGGCGACCAGGGCCGCGTGGCTGGTCCTTCCACCTCGACTCGTCAGCACGCCCTGCGCGGCCAGCAGCCCGTGCACGTCGTCCGGCCGGGTCTCCGGACGGACCATGATCACCTGCCGCTTCTCCTCCTTCACCCAGCGCTCGGCGACGTCGGCGTCGAAGGCGATCTGGCCGATGGCGGCGCCGGGCGAGACGTTCAGCCCCTTCGCGATGAACGCGCCCTCGTCCTTCGCCTTCTGACGGGCCTGGAGCTCGAATTGAGGGTGGAGGAAGAAGTCGACGTGCTCGGGGGAGACCCGCTTCACGGCCTCGCGCCGGTTGATGAGGCGCTGCTCGGCCATCTCCACCGCGATCCGGATCGCCGCCTGCGCGCTCCGCTTGGCGTCCCGCGTCTGGAGCATCCAGAGCTTGCCCCGCTCGATCGTGAACTCGACGTCCTGGACCTCGCGGTAGTGCTTCTCGAGGATCCGCGCGTAGCGCCGGAGCTCACGGTCCGCCTTCGGCATGAGCCGGGCCATCTCCGAGACCGGCAAGGTGACGTGGGTGCCAGCGACCACGTCCTCGCCCTGGGCGTTGATGAGGAAGTCGCCCTCGAGCTGGTTCTCGCCGGTGGTGACGTTCCTCGTCGTGGCGACGCCGGTGCCGGAGTCCGCCCCGAGGTTCCCGAACACCATCGACACGATGTTCACGGCGGTGCCGAGATCGTGCGGGATGCCCACCGCGTTCCGATAGTCGATCGCCCGCTTTCCATTCCAGGAGCGGAACACCGCGCCTGCCGCCAGCCGGAGCTGCTCGATGGGGTCCGAGGGGAACGGTCGCCCCGTGCGCTCCTCGACCACGCGCTTGAACTCGGCGGTGAGGGCCCTCAACTCCGCTGCGGGCAACTCCGAGTCCTTCTCGACGTCGCAGCACCTCCGGTGTTCCGCGAGCAGCGCCTCGAAAGGCTCCGAGGGGAGGCCGAGCACCACGGTCCCGAACATCTGCACGAGCCGCCGGTAGGCGTCGAACGCGAACCGCTCGTCGCCGGTCCGCTCCGCCAGCCATTCGGCCACGTCGTCGTTCATTCCGATGTTGAGGACGGTGTCCATCATTCCCGGCATCGAGAACTTCGCGCCCGAACGACAGGACACCAGGAGCGGCGCCTCGGGATCATCGAACCTCTTCCCCGTCGCCTTCTCCAGCCGCACGACGGCGCCGAGGATCTCCTCCCACATCGCCTTCGGGAACCTGGACTCCGAGGCGAGGAAGACCTTGCAGGCCTCGGTCGTGATGATGAAACCCGGGGGTACGGGCAGCCCCAGCCGGGTCATCTCCGCGAGGTTCGCCCCCTTGCCTCCAAGGAGCGCCCGGACACCGTCCCAGGATTTCGCCACCCGCTCGACCTGTTCGACCTGTTCGAGGTCGTAGACGTACCTCTCCAGGGAACGAATCTTCCGTGCGGGCGCGCTGGTCACCTCACTTCGGCGCTTCCCTGCCGCAGGTGGACGGGTTTTTCTCCGGACCGGTTGTGTTCTCGTGCCCAACTCAGACCTCCATCCGAACGAGCAACTTCGAAGGCTTGCAGTTGCAATGCCGTACTCCTCTCTATGACCTGGCACCTCGACATCCGTGACGCTGCACTCGAAGCCCCCCTCTTCCGCCGACTCGTTCGCGGGGTGAAGGGGCTTGGCACCGAGCGCCTGCGGAGCACGTACCAGACGACCTTCTGGTTCGATCTCCGCACCCCGCAGTGTCTCCCCGAGCGGGCGGCCCTCGAGCTCCGCAAGTACCTCCCACCGGGTCGGCGGGTGGTCGGGGTCGAGTGGTGGCTCTCCCGGATGCGTACCACCGACGTACGGGTCGACTTCCACCAGGACCGCGACGAGAAGCTGGCGCTGCGCACGGGACGCTTGATCCACCCCCGCTGGTCCTCCGTGTTCTTCCTCAATCGGACCCGCGGCGGCCTGCTCGCCGTGACCGACGCGCTTCCCAACGAGGACAACGACAGCAAGGCGCCGGATCGCGTCGACTTCGACCTCGTCGCGCCAAAGCCGAACCGCTTCGCGGTGTTCGACGGGTCCTTGACCCACGGCGTGCTGGACGCCCTGAATCAGATCCCGGCCGGCCGCCTGCCCGGCAATCCGCCGCTGCGGCTCGCGGTCATCTTCAACTGGTGGCACCGGCGCCCGGAGGACGTCCCGACCTGGGCCGAATCCGGGCACTATCGGTCGCTTACGCTGCTCAACACTCGGCCGCCCCCCGCGTACAGGGGAGGTCGACGCCTCGGCTAGAAGCCGGGGCATGCCTGCGCACGTCCAGGAATGGCTCAACCTCCTCGTCCGCTGGGTTCACGTGATCGCCGCGATCATGTGGATCGGCGACTCGTTCCTCTTCATGTGGTTGGACAGCCACCTCTCGAAGCCGCTCCGTCAACGAGAAGGTGACGTGGTCGGCGAGCTGTGGATGACCCACAGCGGCGGCTTCTATGAGGTGGTGAAGCGGAAGTCGCTCGGCCGCGACGAGCTCCCGCCCAGGCTCTACTGGTTCAAGTGGGAGAGCTACACGACCTGGGCCAGCGGCTTCCTGCTCCTCATCATCGTCTACCAACTCAACGGGGCGGCGCTGCTGGTGGATCCCGCGGTGTCGTCGCTCACGCATGGCCAGGCGGTGGCGCTCAGCCTGGCAATCCTGCCGGCGGCGTTCGGGGTGTACGAGCTGCTCTGGCGAACGCCGCTAGCGAGCAACCAGCGCGCGTTCGGCGTCGTCGGACTGGGGCTGATCACCGGCCTCGCCTGGGGCCTCACCCAGGTCTTCAGCGCGCGCGGTGCGTTCCTGATGGTGGGCGCCACGCTCGGCACGGTGATGGCCGCGAACGTATTCTTCCGCATCATCCCGGCGCAGAAGCACATGCTGGCGATGACGCGCGAAGGGAAGCCGGTCGACGCGTCCTATGGGCTGCGCGCGAAGGGCCGGTCGATCCAGAACCACTACCTCACGCTTCCGGTGCTCTTCACGATGGTGTCGAACCACTTCCCCAGCACGTACGGCCACCCGCTGCCGTGGCTGGTGCTCGCGCTGCTGGTGGTGTTCGGCGCAGGGCTCAAGTACGTGATGAACCACCGCACGAACACCCATCCCGTCGCGGCGGGAGGGACGGTGCTCGCGCTCGCGGCGGTCCTCTACATCGCGCGCCCGGTGTCATCCGCGGACGCGGCGGCCCTCGCGTACAACGACCAGCCGCAGGTCTCGTTCGCCACGGTGAAGGCGATCCTCGACGCGCGCTGCACGACCTGCCACGCCGCCCGACCGTCCAGCCCGATGTTCCCCGCTCCGCCCCTGGGCATCGCCCTCGAGACGCCAGCCGACATCCGCCGCCACGCGGAGCGCGTGTTCATCCGCGCGACCGCGACGAAGACGATGCCGCTCGCCAACCTGACCGGGATGACCGACGAGGAGCGCGCGCTGCTGGGCGCCTGGTTCGCCCAGGGCGCAGACGTGAACGCCTCCGGCCCTGTGC
>JBAWAM010000055.1:0-16267 GCA_049589315.1 Myxococcaceae bacterium | reverse complement strand
GATCAGCGCAGTGACCTGGTTCTCCGGGAACTTGAGCGAGACCCCGCGTACCGCCACCTTGCTGCCGTAGCGGATCGAGAGGCTCCGCGCCTCCATCTTGGTTGGCCTGGACATGATCGGGCTCACGAGATTCGCCCTTCGGGGCGCAGCCGCATCCGCAGCCAGATGGCGGCGCCATTGAGGAGGAGCATCACTCCCAACAGAACCACGATGCCGGCGCTGGCATTCACGTGGAACTCTGCCTGCGGGCGGGACACCCAGTTGAAGATCTGGATGGGAAGCGCGGTGAAGGCGTCGTTGACCGACCTGGGCAGGAACGCCACGTAGGTGATGGCGCCGATGGTGATGAGCGGCGCGGTCTCGCCGATGGCCCGGGCGAGCGAGAGGATCATTCCGGTCAGGATGCCGGGCATGGCGGTGGGGACCACCACGGAATAGAGCGACTGCCACTTGGTGGCACCCAGCGCGAGCGAGGCCTCCCGGTAGGACCGCGGCACCGTCCGGAGCGCCTCGCGCGAGACGATGATCACCATGGGCAGCAGCAGCAGTGACAGCGTCGACGCGCCGGCCAGCAGGCTTCGTCCCATCCCCATCGTCCGCACGAAGATCTCCAGGCCGAGCAGGCCGTAGATGATGGACGGCACGCCGGCGAGGTTGGAGATGTTGATCTCGATGAACGAGGTGAGGCGGGACGGCTTCGCGTACTCCTCGAGGTAGAGTGCCGCTGCGACCCCCACCGGGATGGCGATGACGGCGGTCAGGCCCATCAGATAGGCGGTCCCCACCAGGGCGGGCAGGATGCCGGCCTTCTCCGCCCTCCGCGACGGGAACGAGGTGATGAAGTCCCAGTCGAGCCGGGGCAGGGCGTCGATCAGCGCGCTCCCGAAGAGGATCGCCAGCAGCAGCAGCGGGAGCACCATCGCCAGCATGCAGAGCAGGGCGAAGCGACGTTCGGTCAGGAAGACGCGGCGGGGCATGCGCCGCTCCCTGGTGGGGGCGCGGCTGAGTGCGACAGGGGCGCTCGCCTCCAGGCCGGATGCTCGAGCGTCGTTCACAGGGTACCTCCGCGCTGAATCCGCCGGCGCAGCCGATGCGAGATGAGGTTGAGTCCGAGCGTCATCAGGAAGAGGGCGGCGCCCACCGCGAAGATCGTCCGGTATTCGAGCGTGCCCGCAGGGGTGTCGCCGAGGCTGACCTGGACGATGTAGGCCGTCATCGTCTCGATCGGCACGCGCGGGTCGAGCGTGAAGCGGGGCTGCTGACCGGCGGCGATGGCGACGATCATCGTCTCACCGATGCCGCGGGAGATGCCGAGGATGATCGCCGCGGCAATGCCCGAAAACGCGGAGGGAATCACCACCCGGAAAATGGTGGCGATCTTGTCCGCGCCCAGCGCGTACGAGCCTTCGCGCATCCCGGCGGGGACGGCGTGGAGCGCGTCCTCGCTGAGGGAGGCGATGATCGGGAGGATCATGATCCCCATGATGATCCCCGAGCCCAGCGCGTTGAATCCGGCCAGGCCGGGGATGAACGTCTGCAACGCCGGGGTCACCGCGATCAGGGCGAAGTAGCCGAAGACCACGGTGGGGATGCCGGAGAGGATCTCCAGCATCGGCTTGAAGATGCGCCGGGTGCGGTAGTTGGCGAACTCGCTCAGGTAGATCGCCGAGGCCAATCCGAGCGGAATGGCGACCACCACCGCGATGGCGGTAGTCAGCAGGGTTCCCATGAGCAGCGGCCAGATGCCGAAGTGCTTGTCACTGAAGAGCGGAGTCCACTCGGTGTCCAACAGGAACTGCCCGAGCGAGACCTCGCGGAAGAAGCCGCCTGCCTCCACCGACAGCACTGCGATGATTCCGAGCGTCGTTGCCACCGAGACCGTGGCGCACGCGAAGAACACCCAGCGTACGCCGACGTCCTGCAGCTTCTGCATCGGGGTCTGGCCACGACTCATGAAGCGATCTCCCGATTCACTGACCGGCGGGCGCCGGGGTGTTCGTCTGGGTCGGGGGGGCCGCCTCCTTCTCGAGGAGATCCTCGATGGAGATGCCGACCTGGGAACCCTTCCCGCCGAGCATGGAGCCGGTGACCCGCTTGTCCGCGCGCTGCTGCGCCAGGGTGTAGGCGCGCTCCGGCAGGGCGATGTAACCGACTTCGGCGACGAGCTTCGCCGCGTTCTGGTTCATGAACTTCACGTACTCCGAAACACTCGGCCGTTCGAGCGACTTCTTTGCAACATAGATGAAGATGGGCCTGGACAGCGGCGGGTAGGTGCCGTTGCGGACGGTCTCGGGGGAGGGGGCGATTGGACCTGCGCCGTTGTCCGCCTTCCCGTCGTCGATGGGGACGACCTTCAGCTTGTCCTTGTTCTCGGCATAGTAGGCGTAGCCGAAGAAGCCGAGCGCGTTCTTGTCGTTGGCGATGCCCTGGACGATCACGTTGTCGTCCTCGCTGGACGTGTAGTCACCGCGGCTGGAGTGTTCCTTCTGGACCACCGCCTCGGTGAAGTAGTCGTAGGTGCCGGAGTCGACGCCGGCGCCATAGAGGTGCAGCTCCGCGTCGGGCCAGCCCGCGCGCACCTGGCTCCACTTCATGATCGTGCCCTGGGCGGCCGGCTCCCAGATCTTCTTGAGCTCGGCGGTGGTGAGGTGATCCACCCAGGTGTTCTGCGGGTTTACCAGCACCGCGATCCCGTCGTACGCCACCGGGAGCTCGATGTATTCGATGCCGTTCTTCTGGCAGAGCTCGACCTCCACCGGCTTGATCGGCCGGGAGGCGTTGGAGATGTCCGTCTCCCCGGCGCAGAACTTCTTGAAGCCGCCGCCGGTGCCGGAGACGCCCACGGTCACCCGGGCTTCCGGGTTCTTCCCCTGAAACTCCTCCGCAACCGCCTCGGCGATGGGATAGACGGTGCTTGAGCCGTCCATCTTGAGGGTTCCGGTCGCGCCCCGGGCTTCGGTCGCCTTCTCCGCGCCAGCACCGGCCGCGGGCTGCTCCGACTCCTTCTTGCATCCGACCACCGCGACCACCGCGAACACCGCGACCGCCGCCATGCTCATGAGTTTCTTCATGGATCTCTCCCTCGCCGTCGAGGTAGCGCAGGCCCCCTCGAGGAATCGTGACAGCTTTGTGAACTCTCTTTGGTCAACAGCCGCCCCGGCGGGCTTGCGGCAGGGTCGGCGTCAGTACTTCACCTGAGCCTGCAGGGTCAGGAGGTTGTCGTCCGGATCGCTCGTTCCGGCCGGCGTCACGGTGACAGGGATTTCATAGGCAACCGTGAGTCGCACATGCTCGTACCAGGAGTGCGAGAGGGCGACCGTGTAGGTACCGATCGGGTTCGATGCATCCGGCCGTCCCGGCTCCGACGCCGACTCGCGGGGCCCGGATCCGGCGAGGGGATCGAAGTAGTCGTAGCGGAACGACACCACGTTGTACTTCCCGAGGTGCTGGTTGAGCGCGAGATACCAGCCCAGCGCCGGATCTCCGAACTGCTCCCGCCCGCTCTCCCAGTACGTCCGCCCGGCGATGTACTCCGCCTTGAAGATCGACTTCCCCAGGGGAATCAGGTCGCCCTTGAGCTGGAGGTCCGCACCCAGGCGGGTCCGGGGGAACCACGCCGCGGGGGGCGCGCCCGGCACGGCTCCGGCGTGGCGGAAGGTGTCGCCGTACCAGCCGGAGACCCCACCGGAGAGCCACCCGAAGTCGACGCCGGCCCGGGCGATGACGTCCTTGGCATTGTCGTTGTCGCGCCCGAAGAAGGGCTGCGGCCGGTCGATGCCGTTGCCGTCGAAGACGCCGCCCTGGAATCGGAACCAGCCGATCTTCGCGATGAACTTCGCTCCGCGGTCGCGCTCGTTCGAGGCGAAGGCGCGCACCACCCTCGAGCGTTCGGGGAACTCCCGGACGCTCGAGGATTCCATGACCTCGAACCCGAAAGGCCACTTCATCTGCCCGATGGCCAGCTCCAGCTTGTACGGCGTCCAGGGTTCGATCAGGTGGACCTCGGCGTCCTTCAACGACAGGCCCGACGAGCTCGCGTCGATCTGCAGCACGTACTTCGACCAGTCCGCGTCGTAGGTGGCCTTGAGCCGCCCGCGGCGGACGAAGAAGCGGTCGAGCGGGTTTTCCACGGTCGACTGCTGGTCCACCACATAGCGGGCCTGGATGTAGCCGGAGAGCTCCAGCCGCTCTAGAATGCCGCGCTCCTTCTCCTTCTCCTGCGCGCCTGCCGCCATGGGCAGGGTTGCCAGCAACAGGGTCACCCCCAACAGTCGATTCACGTTCTCTCCCTCGGTCCGGGACGGCGTCACGCCGCTCGGCACACTTTCGAGGGCATGTGTGCACAGGGACGGCGTCGAGGGATGGGACGGATTGTGACATTGGCGTGACACGACCGCCGGTGGACTATCCCTCCGCTTCCGAGGCCGTCAGCGGCTTTCCGTCGTTCAACGAATCCTCTGGCTCATTGTTGGCCTGGTCCACCACCTCCTGCGGCGGCTGCGCGTCGCGCGGGGCCTCCGGGTGGTGTGGCCGGGGCGGCTGTCCCCGGATGTGGGGGGGCGGCTTGAGTGAGGGGGGCGGCGGCAGACCCGAGTGACGTCGCGCGGCCTCGAGCAGCGCGTGATGATGCCGATAGCGCCCTTCCAACATCTTGTGGACCAGCAGCGGGGCGCCGGGAACGCGGCGTTGGTGGAGCGCTTCGGTCGCGCGCTTCACCGGATAGCGCACGCGGCGGATCTGCACGCGCCAGCCGCGCGGGGTCCAGGTGAACAGCCCCCACGCCGGTCGGAGATCTCCGTCGCGGGGAATCCCCGCCGAGGCGACGTCCGCGATGAGCAGCCGACCCACCCTGCGACGATAGGGGAAGTGCAGGTGTCCGAAGGCGAGCGCCGCCGCGTCCAGGTCGCCGATGAAGCGGCGGAGCTGGTTCTCGTCGAGCGTGGGTTCGATCGAGTCCTCGAGGTTCCTCGGGTTCGCGTGGCAGACGAAGAGATCCTGGCCGCGCCGCGGCGAGTAGCGGACGGAGAAGGGGAGCTGGCCGAGCTTCGTCACGAGCTCCGACCCGAGCTGGTCCCGCGTCCACGCAAGCAGGTCCGACTTCCAGTGATCCTTCTCCCGGTAGGCGCCGCCCAGGTAGTTGCCCCCGATGTAGCAGTCCGTATTGCCCATCAGCAGGGCGTCGCAGCGATCCACCAGCAGCTGGACCGTCTCCCGAGGGTGCCCACCGCGGAGCGCCAGATCGCCCGCCGCCACGACGTAGTCCGGCGCAGTCCGCGCAATGTCCTCGAGGACGGCCTCGCAGGCAGGGAGATTCCCGTGGATGTCGGCCAGCACGGCGACCCGCATGTCACCTGCAGCTTAACCTGTTGCAGCCTGTCCGTGACCCTTTGATGGCAGGAAAATCGTGAACTCGGAGCCCTCGTTCGCGCGGCTGGCGACCCGGACCTCGCCTCCCATGGCCCCCATCAGGTGCTTGACGATGGAGAGGCCGAGCCCCGTTCCGCCCGTATCCCGGCTCCGGCCCTTGTCGACCCGGTAGAACCGCTCGAAGATCCGGGAGAGGTGCTTCTCCTCCATCCCGATGCCGGTGTCCTTCACCGAGACGAAGTACCGGGCGTTGTCACTTCCCGTCGTCACGGTGATCCGACCGCCGGGCGGCGTGTACTTCACCGCGTTGTCGAGGAGGTTGAGGAGCACGTGATCGAACGCGCTCACGTCTCCCAGGGGCTGCAGCCGCTCCGGGGTGATCAGCTCCAGCGTGAGCTTCTTCTCCTCCAGCCGAGGCCGGATGGCGTCCAGCCCGCGTTCGATCGCGTCGTCCAGGGAGAACGGTTCACGCGCCAGCCTGCTGTCCCCCGAGTCCAGCCTGGACAGCTTCTCGAGGTCGCTGACCAGCACGCTCAACCGCTCCGATTGCCGGTGGATGATCTCCACCATGCGGGACGCGTGGTCCGGATCCTTGAGGGCGCCCGAACGGAGCGTCTCCGCGTATCCCCGGATCGCGGTGATCGGGGTGCGCAGCTCGTGTGAGACGTTGGCGACGAGATCCTTCCGGACCTTCTCCAGCCGGCGCAGCTCGGTCACGTCGTGGAACACCGCCGCAGAGCCTTTCAGCCCGCGGCCCAGCGGCATGACCTGGACCTCCAGCCGGCGTTGGCGGCCGCCCTCCACCGCGATCTCGAGGAGGGAGGATTCGCCCCTGCACGCGCGCGCGACCGCGTCGTTGAGCTCGGTGCTCCGCAGCAGCGACAGTGGCCGCTCTCCGACGAGCTCGGGCGAATGGAGCAGCTCCTTCAGCGCGCGGTTGTGGCGGACGATGGTTCCGTCGGCGTCCGTCACCCAGACCCCTTCGGCCATTCCGTCGAGCACCGCGCTGAGCGTGTTCGCCACCACGGAGAGATCGGTGTTGCGCTGCGCCCAGTGGGCGCTGAGCTCGTTGAAGGTGAGCCCCGCGGTCTCCAGCTCGTCCTCGCCGGCGACGTGCGCCGGAGCGGTGGACTGACGGGCGGCACCCCTCACGTTCTTCGCCAGCACGCGGATGCGCTCCATGAGGTTGCGGCTGGCCAGCATCGCCGATACCGCGGTGATGAGCGCGGTCCAGACCGCCGCGATGAGCGCGGTGCCCCAGTGGCCGCTCAACCCCTTCATCATCAGCAGCACGCCCACGAACGTGGCGAGCGTCTGCGGGATGACCAGCCGCATCTGGATTCGACGGGAGCCGTGGTCGCTCATGTTGTCGGCGGCACCAGCTTGTATCCGACGCCCCGCACCGTCTCGATGATCTCCGCGGGCGGGCCGAGCTTCTCGCGCAGTCTCTTGATGTGCGTGTCCACGGTGCGGGTCATGATCTCCGCTTCGATGCCCCACACGTCGGCGAGCAGGACCTCGCGCGTCTGCACCCGGCCCGGCCGCTCCAGCAGCGTCTTGAGCAGGCGGAACTCCAGCGCCGTCAGCTCGATCGCCTTGTCCTGGACCCGGACCTCGTGCCGCGCGGGATCGAGGACGATGTCCCCTGTGCGCAGCACGTCCGCGCCGCGCGAGTCGGTCGCCAACCGGCGCAGCACCGCCTTGACCCGGAGCACGAGCTCCTTCACCGCGAACGGCTTCACCACGTAGTCATCCGCGCCGAGCTCCAGCCCCTGGACCCGGTCCTGTTCCTGCCCGCGCGCCGTGACCATCACCACCGCGGTCCGCGCGAACTGGGAGTCCGCCTTGAGCATCCGGATCACCTCGTGGCCGGAGACGTCGGGCAGGTTCAGGTCGAGCAGGACGAGATCGGGATGGAAGCTGCGCGCCTTCGCCAGGGCGGACGCGCCGGTGCCGGCCACTTCGGTCTCGAACCGCTCTGCCTTGAGATTGTAGTCGAGCAGTCCCGACAGATCCTGTTCGTCCTCCACAATCAGGATGCGTGACATGTGTGCCTCCGGATGACAGCAGCGGGCGGGCGTGGCATACGCCCCCGCATATGAGTGAGCCCGAGGACAAGCGCCGTCAGCGCCGGATCCCGGTGGAGATCTGGATCGAGGTCGAAGGGGAGGAAGGCCTGTACTTCCAGCGCGCTTCGAACCTGTCGGTGGGCGGGGCGTATTTCACGCAGACCTTCCCGCTGCCGGTGGGGACCCGGGTTCAACTTCGCTTCTCCTTGCCCGGTGACGATCACCAAATCGAATGCCTCGCAGAGATCGTGAACGCCAAGGATCTCGGGATGGGGGTTCGCTTCGTAGACCTGAACGCCGACCATCTGAAGCACCTCGAAGCCTTGATTGATCGGCAGTGACCTACTTTACGAAGCGTGGATCGCACGGGATGCCCGGGTTCGCTTCGTCGACGCCGCCATCGGGCGTCACGAGCTTGATGGGATTCGGGGTGATGCGGGGGTTCTCTCCCGCTCGGACCTCCACCACGCGGTGGCACGTGCTGCCGAGCAGCCGCGGCGGATTCGACCGGGACAGCGCTTCGATGACGAGCTGGTAGTCGCCGCCCACCGGGACGCCGCGCAGCATGACGTCCTGGGTCCGGGAACCGCCGTCGTTCGGGCCCAGCAGCTCCGCCGAGAACACCAGCGCCGGGTGCGGGTCTCCCCGGGCGTCCTTCAAGGGCACGATCGCGTCTTCGCCGACGTTCTCGTTGTCGTTGAGGCAGGTCGAGGTGATCTGCGCGCAATCGTACTTGTCCGCGTCCCGGAGCAGGGCGAACTGGAAGGCGCCGACGTGGTCCATGACCGCGCGCGACACGTACAGGTCGAAGCCCAGCGCGGCCTCACCCGGACCGGAGTCGCCCCCGCCGTCGCACGACGCCAGGCCGAGCGCGGCCGCGGCGGAGAGAGCGCACATCCGGGAAGCGCGCCTCATGGGTTCACCCGGATGGTGACGGGGAGGGTGCCGGTGGGCGGATTGTTGGCGATCGCGATGATCCCGGCGGTGGCGCCCGCCGCGACCGCCCCGCCGACAATCCAGACCCACGGGTTCTGGTACCAGGCAGTCCCGTCCTGCTCGGTTGCAGGCGCTCCGCCCGGGGCCAGCACGGTGAAGTGCGAGGGATTGAAGGCGTCTCCCTTCCCGGCGAGCCGCCGCTGCGCCGCGTCGGCGACCTCCAGGTAGTACTCGATGTCGTAGCCGCGGGCTTCGGCGGCCAGCTCGAAGGCGGGCAGCGTCGCCTCGAAGTCCTTCCTCGAACCGTTCACCCGGGCAAAGTCGACCGAGCTGAAGGCCTGGGCGCCGGCGCGGCGGTAGTAGAACCTGGCCCGCGACCCGAGCGCGAGGTCCTCGATGTGCGCCTTCACCACCAGGGGCTGGCCCGCGACGGTGTCCGCGACCGGCTCGGCGGTGAGGGTGACCGGGCGCACTCTGCGCTTGCGGATGTCCTCCTTGATGCGCGCGTACACTTCGCGGATCTTCGGCGGCGCGCTCTTCGGGAGCTCGTAGTCCGGTCGCGCCTGCAGGAGCTTCTCGTAGGCGTCGCGCGCGCGCTCCGGGTCGCCCAGGTAGAGGTAGGCCAGACCCATGAGCCTGTAGAGTTCGACGAGGGTGTCGTCGCTCACGTCCGACGCCGCCACCCCCCGCTTCAGGACCCGGACGGCGCGTTCGAACTCGCCCTCCGACATGAGCTCCTCTGCCTGCTCTGCCTCCGGGCTCCGGGGCCCGAACTGGGCCAGCGGCGCATCCGTCGGTCGCAGCGGGGGCGACGCGAGCGTCGTCGCGGCCTTCACCGGCGGTGGAAGGAGGAGGAGGGCCGCAGACAGCGGCCCGACGAGCCAGCGCATCGGGCCGGCACGCTAGCAGAGCCCTGGAGGGCCGACCAACGGAGGTGAGCGTGACGATTGGGTGAATGAACCCGCTCGCTCGTGGGTTGGACATGGGTTTGACGCAGACGGCGCGGTCTAATAGGGTGCGCCCCCCCTTTCGGGCCGGGGATGACCCCGGCTGACAGGTCCGTGACATGCAGGTGAAGATCCAAGAAATCCGCGAAGGCGGACTGACGCTGAACGAGCAGGTCGGGCTGACCTGGCTTCAGGGAACGCTCGCCGACACGGAGGGGTTCCGCGCGGAGACGCCGTTCAAGGTCGAGTTCCGGCTGAACAAGGTCGGCTCGGGGGTGCTGCTCAACGGCGCCTTCACCGCGACGGTGGTGGCTCCCTGCAAGCGGTGCCTCGTCGACGTGGTGCTGACCGTGCCCACCTTGTTCACCCTGAACCTCGTCCCGGAGAACCTGGCCGACCAGGCGGGTGTGGACCAGGACGGCGAGGACGACGGGAGGGCCGAGCGCGCCGGGTCCTTCCACCTGGAGGACGCCGAGGAGGAGGTCTTCGACGGCAGGGTGATCGACCTCGACCCGATCATCCGCGAGCAGCTCCTGCTGGCCCTGCCGATGAGCGCGGTGTGCACCGACGACTGCAAGGGCCTATGCTCGGTGTGCGGGCAGAACCTCAACGAGAAGCCATGCGGGTGTGAGACCCGCCAGGTGGATCCTCGCCTGGCCGCCCTCAAGAACATCAAGCTGAACTGATCACTGGAATTCTGATCGCGACCTGCGGTATTGGGCGCGACCGTTTTAAAGGAGTGCGTCGTGGGAGTTCCCAAGAAGCGTACGTCGAAGATGCGTCGTGACCGCCGCCGTGCGGCGAACAGCAACCTGCGCTCGCCCGTGCAGGTGATCAGCTGCCCGAAGTGCAAGGAGCCCGTGCTCCCGCACCGCGTGTGCAAGAGCTGCGGCACGTACAAGGGCCAAGAGGTCGTCGCGGTCGAGTAGCGCGCTCCCATGCGCATCGCTCTCGACGCGATGGGAGGGGACAACGCCCCTGCCGAAATCGTCTCGGGAGCGGTGCGTTTCGCGCGCGCGCATGCGGCTCACGAGGTCGTCCTCGTGGGTGACGCAGAGCGTGTACGCGTTCACCTGTCCCAGCATCCGCCCGTCCCGGTGAACGTCACCGTCCGCCATGCCTCGCAGGTGGTGGAGATGGACGAGGACGCGGGCGCTGCGATCCGCCGCAAGAAGGACTCCTCCCTGCGCGTGGGCCTGCAGCTGGTCCGCGATGGGGAGGCGAGCGCCTTCGTCTCGGCCGGTCACTCGGGCGCGGTGATGGCCGGCGCGTTGCTGGTCCTGGGCCGTCTGCCCGGGGTCGAGCGTCCCGCCATCGCGGCCCTGTTCCCGTCGCTGCGGACCTCGAGGCGCGCGGGCAGGTGCCTGTTGCTCGACGCCGGTGCCAACGTCGAGTGTCGCCCTGGCCAGCTCGGCCAGTGGGCGGTGATGGGGGAGGCCTATGTCCGCACCGTGCTCGGGGTGGAGCGACCCCGTGTCGCCATTCTCGCCAACGGGGAAGAGGCCTCGAAGGGGACCGCGCTCACCCGGGCCGCCTCCGAGCTGCTCCGGGGCAGTCCGCTCGACTTCATCGGCTACGCCGAGGGAAAGGACATCTTCTCTGGCAAGGCCGACGTGGTGGTGACGGACGGGTTCACCGGGAACATCGTCCTCAAGACCGCCGAGGGCACTGCGCTGGGCGTGGTGGGGCTGATCAAGCACGCCATCGAGCGCAGCCCGCTCCCGGAGCGGGTGGGGGCGATGCTGATGAAGCCCACCCTGCTGGGGCTGCGGAAAGTCGTGGACTGGGCCGAATACGGCGGCGCGCCCCTGCTGGGGGTGAACGGCGTGGGCATCGTGGCCCACGGACGCTCGGACGCCCACGCCATCTTCAACGCACTGCGTGCAGCCCAGACCACCGTCGAAGCCCACCTCCAGGCGGAGCTCGGGCAAGCGATCGACCGGGCGGCCGCCTGGCTGCCGAACCGAACTGGCAAGAAGGGAAAGGGCGCGACAGAGGAGCCCTTTTCCGATTAGAGAGCCCGGCATGCAGCGGACCCAGATCATTGGTACCGGTTCCTACGTTCCCGAAAAGGTCCTGACGAACAAGGACCTCGAGAAGATCGTCGACACCACCGACGAGTGGATCACCGAGCGCACCGGTATCAAGGAGCGCCACATGGCCGCCGAAGGGGAGCTCACCTCGGACATGGCCCTCAAGGCGGCGGTCCGCGCTCTGGAGCTGGCGAACACCCGGCCTGAAGACCTGGACATGATCGTCGTCGGGACGATCTCGCCCGACATGCCCATGCCGTCGTGCGCGGCGTTCCTGCAGCACAAGCTGGGCGCGAAGAAGGCGTTCGCGTTCGACCTCTCTGCGGCCTGCGCAGGCTCGCTGTACGGCCTGTCCATCGCGGACCAGTACATCCGCACCGGCACGGCGAAGCGCGCGCTGGTCGTCGGCGTGGAGCTGCTCACCCGGATCATCGACTGGGAGGACCGCAACACCTGCGTGCTGTTCGGCGACGCGGCGGGCGCAATGGTCGTCGGCCCCAGCGAGGACCCGGAGCGCGGCATTCTCTCCACCCACCTGCACACCGAGGGCGCCCTCACCGACATCCTCTGCATCCGGGGCGGCGGTTCGAAGTTCCCGATGAACGAGGACGCCCTCCAGCAGAAGCTGCACAAGGTGGCGATGAACGGGCGCGAAGTCTTCAAGTTCGCAGTGCGCGCGCTCACCGAGGCGGTGCAGGAGGCCCTGGCCCACAACGGGCTCACCGCCGCCCAGGTCGATCACGTCATCGCCCACCAGGCGAACATCCGGATCATCGATGCCGTGCTCGAGCGGCTGGAGATCCCGCGCGAGAAGGTCTGGCTGAACATCCACAAGTACGGAAACACCTCGTCCGCGTCGCTGCCCATGACCCTGGACGAAGCCAACCGCGCCGGTCGCCTCGAGAAAGGCGACGTCATCGCGATGATGTCCATTGGCGCCGGGATGGCGTGGGGCAGCGGCATCGTCCGCTGGTAGCAGCGAAACACTGCCTGGGAGGGAGGTCTCCAATGTCGAAGATTGCGTTCGTTTTCCCCGGTCAGGGAAGCCAGACCGTGGGGATGGGGAAGGACCTGTTCGAGAATTTTCCGGAGGCCCGCCAGGTCTTCGAAGCCGCCGACGACGCGCTGTCGGAGAAGCTCTCGAAGATTTGCTTCGAGGGTCCGGACGAGCTGCTCAAGCTGACCGCCAACACCCAGCCGGCGATCCTCACGGTGTCAGTGGCCGCGCACGCGGTGTTCTCGACCCGCGGTCCGGCGCCGGCGTTCGTGGCGGGGCACTCGCTGGGTGAGTACTCGGCGCTGGTCGCCGCCGGTGCCATTACCCTGCCCGACGCGGTGCGCTCCGTTCGCGCGCGCGGCACCTTCATGCAGGAGGTGGTGCCCGCGGGCGTGGGGGCCATGGCTGCGGTGCTCGGGCTGGATCCGGCGAAGGTGAAGTCGGTGTGCGACGAGGTTGCGCAGGGCCAGATCGTGGCACCGGCGAACTACAACTCGCCGGAGCAGACCGTGATCGCCGGCAACGCCGAAGCGGTGGAGCGCGCGTCTGCGAAGCTGAAGGAGGCAGGTGCGAAGCGCGTGATGCCCCTCCCGGTTTCCGCGCCCTTCCACTGCGCACTGATGGAGCCAGTGAAGGCGCGGCTTGGGACCGTGCTGGAGAAGATCACCGTCTCCAACCCCAAGGTCCCGGTGGTGTCCAACGTCGAGGCGACCCCGAACTCAGACGCGGCGCGGGTGGTTCCGCTGCTGCTCGAGCAGGTCTCCGCTCCGGTGCGCTGGATCGAGTGCGTGGAGACCCTGCGCCAGAACGGCGTCACCCGCGTGGTCGAGCTCGGGCCGGGCAAGGTGCTGTGCGGCCTGATTCGACGCATTGCGAAGGACATCGAAACCTTCAACGTCGAGGATTCGGCTTCGCTCCAGAAGACGCTGGCTGCCCTGGGTGCGTAGCAGGCTTCGCACCCGACGTACGTAAGTCGAACTCAACCCTGCGGAATCACACAGACCGGTTTCTGGCGCGCCACGTGCAGGTGGCCGGGCGCCGTTCGCCGGGTCACACTGAGGAGAGACCATGTCGTTCGATTTCAAGGACAAGGTGGTGCTGGTCACCGGCGGTTCGCGCGGCATCGGTCGGGCGTGCGCGGTGGCGTTCGCGAAGGGCGGCGCGACGGTCGTCATCAGCTATGCGGGCAACGAGGCCGCGGCGAACGAGACGCTGGAGCTCATCGCGAAGGCAGGCGGAAAGGGCAAGGCGATCCGCTTCGACGTGGCCGACCCGAAGGCCTGCGCGGACGCGGTCGACGCGATCGTCAAGGAGCAAGGCAAGCTCGACGTCCTGGTGAACAACGCCGGCATCTCCATCGACGGGCTGGTGATGCGGTTCAAGGACGAGGACTGGGACAAGGTCCTCGACACCAACCTCAAGGGCGCCTTCGCGCTGATCCGCGCCGCCGCCCGGCCGATGATGAAGGCGAAGGGCGGTTCGATCGTGAACCTCTCCTCGGTCGTGGGGGAGATGGGCAACGCCGGCCAGGTCGCATATGCATCCTCCAAGGCGGGGCTGATCGGCCTGACCAAGACCATTGCGCGCGAGCTCGCCTCGCGAAACATCCGCGTCAACGCGGTCTCTCCGGGCTTCATCGGCACGGACATGACCGGCGCTCTGCCCGAGGAGACGAGGGCGAAGATGTTGGACGCGATCCCGCTCGCCCGACTCGGTTCCCCCGAGGACGTGGCGAACGCGGTGCTGTTCCTTGCCAGCGACGCTGCCGCCTACGTCACGGGTGAGGTCCTGAAGGTGAACGGCGGGATGTACATGT
The DNA here is from genome assembly GCA_049589315.1 of Myxococcaceae bacterium. GTDB lineage: Bacteria > Myxococcota > Myxococcia > Myxococcales > Myxococcaceae > JBAWAM01. The sequence goes on along the minus strand of JBAWAM010000055.1, from coordinate 2,102 downwards.
AGCGACGCAGTTGGCTGCCACTACGGCGTGGGATATACCGCGCCGCGTTTCGAACACACACGGAGTTACTTATGTCGACGTCTGCAATCGAGGCCAAGGTCAAGTCCATCATCGCCGATCAGCTCGGCGTGGGTGAGGACGAGATCAAGCCCGAGTCCTCCTTCATCGAGGACCTCGGCGCGGACAGCCTCGACATCGTTGAGCTGGTGATGGCGATGGAGGAGGAGTTCGAGGTCGAAATCCCCGACGAAGAGGCCGAGAACATCAAGACCGTCGGCGACGCCATCAACTACGTCAACACCCACAAGAAGTAGGACGCCCTCGCAGCTCCCGGGCGGGCGCTCCCCTGAGCGCCGTTCGGAAGGCTGCCTGGTGCCCGTCGGGGGCGGCGGGCTGGAAGAGTTCGTCGCCCCTGAGGGTTTGCCGACGACCCGCCGGGTGCCCCTGGGTGCGGCGGGTTGTTCAGCTTCTGGAGGAACAAGGTCGATGTCGAATCGTCGCGTGGTCATTACGGGAACCGGTCTCATCACTGCGCTGGGAACCGGCGTGGAGAAGAACTGGCAGGCGCTGCTGGCCGGCAGGAGCGGCATAGGACCGATCACCCGGTTCGAGCCGAAGAACCTCGACACATCGATCGCCGGTGAGGTGAAGGACTTCGTCGCCGAGGAGTTCATCGAAAAGAAGGAGGCCCGGCGGATGGACCTCTTCACGCAGTACGCCGTCGCGGCCAGCGAGATGGCGATGCGTGAGAGCGGCCTGCCCATCGGCCTGGACAAGCCGAACGGCTACGACCCCGAGCGGGTGGGTGTGATCATCGGCTCCGGCATCGGCGGCATCGGCTCGCTGGAGGAGCAGCACAAGAAGGGCCTGGAGAAGGGCTTCGACCGGGTCTCCCCGTTCTTCATCATCCAGATGATCATCAACATGGCCCCCGGCCACGTGAGCATCCGGTACGGCGCCAAGGGCCCGAACTGGTCTCCCGTGTCGGCCTGCGCCACGTCGGCGCACGCCATCGGCGAGGCGTTCAAGTCGATCAAGCTGGGTGAGACCGACGCGGTGATCTCCGGCGGCGCCGAGTCCTCGATCACCCCGCTGAGCATCGGCGGCTTCTCGGTGATGAAGGCGCTCTCCACCCGCAACGACGCGCCGGAGAAGGCCAGCCGCCCATTCGACAAGGAGCGCGACGGGTTCGTGATGGGCGAGGGCGCCGGCGTGGTGGTGCTCGAGGAACTGGAGCACGCGAAGAATCGCGGCGCGGTCATCCTGGCGGAGGTCGTCGGCTACGGCGCGAACTCGGATGCGTACCACGCCACCGCTCCGGCGCCGGAAGGCGAGGGCGCGGCCCGCTGCATGAAGCTGGCGCTCGCGTCGGCGGGGATGAAGCCGGAGGACGTCGGCTACATCAACGCGCACGGCACCTCGACGCCGTACAACGACGCCAACGAGTCGAAGGCGATCAAGGCCGTGTTCGGCGAGCACGCGAAGAAGCTCGCCGTCAGCTCCACCAAGTCGATGACCGGCCACATGCTGGGCGCGGCCGGCGGGGCGGAGGCGGTGATCAGCACGCTCGTGCTCACCCGGAATGTGCTGCCGCCCACCATCAACTACGAGAACCCGGACCCGGACTGCGATCTCGACTACGTGCCCAACAAGGCCCGCGAGGTCCGCGTCGACGCGGTGATGAGCAACTCGTTTGGCTTCGGCGGCACCAACGCCGTGCTCCTGTTCAAGCGGTACCAGAAGTAGCCGTCTTTCCACGACGGCAGCCCGCGCGCGCCGCGATGCCCGCTCCTCTGGCGGTGCATCCGGCGCGTTCGTCTATCCAGCGACCGACCTGTCGAGCCACGGCCTGAGGACAGGCTGAAGTCTTGGTTTCGGACGGATCCGCCCCCATTCCCAGAGAGGGTTGGTGGAACCCGCAGTTCCGGATCAGGGAGGTCTGTCGACATGAGGAAGAACAGGTGGTGGATGGCGGTCGCGACGCTGGCGCTCCCGGCAGCCGCATTCGCGCAGTACGAGGAGCACGAGAAGGATGCGAGGCGATGGAATGTCAACGGGCTGGCGGGCGTGATGAGCTACGCCGGTGAGGCGGCGAGCATCAC
>JBAWAM010000054.1:0-9402 GCA_049589315.1 Myxococcaceae bacterium | reverse complement strand
ACGATGGGCCGAGCAGAATGGAGGTCCGGGAGGTCGGCGTGTCCAGCGAAGAGGGGGAGGCCAGCAGCAGGTAGAGCCCGGTTCCGATGGCTGCGGCGCCAACCCCGAGCCCGAACGCGCCGAAGGTCCGGGCGCGATCGGCCGAGCCGCGAAGCTCGCCCAGTCGGTCCCCCTGGTCGGGAGAAGGCCGACCACCGTTGGCGTAGGCGCCCTCGAACTCCGCGTACTTCGCGGAGGACGCGAGCAATTGCCAGGTCCCCAGGCCCGCGACGGCGGCGCCGGCAGCGAGCGACGCAATGCCGAACGTGCGACGACGCACATGCTCATCGCCCGTGGAGGCCGTCGCCATGATGGACGCCTCAGCACCGGGCGCGGCGTCGGCCGAGGGCGCGCCGACGGCCACTCCGGGCACGAGCGCCGAGCGCAGAGGCTTGAACACGTCGAGTCGCCCAACGAAGTCGGGGAGCGCCTCCTTCAGCGCCTGCGCGACGCGCACCTTCTTCGGGCGCGGGTACTCCACGGGTTCCAGGGACTGGAGCACCTCGCCCTCCTTGTTCACGACCAGGCCGCTGAGGAGGAGCTTCCCTTTGAGCGCCGGCGAGATCGTGATGACCAGCGTGCGATCCGCACCGACCGTCCTCGCGAGATCCGACAGACAGGCTGGGCGCAAGGCTTCGGGGAGCGCCAGGCAGCTCCTCTTCCTCCGGGTCGCGAGGAACGCCTTGACCTCGGCCGCAGGCGCGAGCTGGACGCCGCGCTCGACCAGCTCGGCATCGACGAGCGCGTGGAGCTCGTCCGTGAGCATCGAGCGATCACCGACGACCTCGGACCGATGCAGGGCGATCCTGGGCGCGGCAGCCGAGGCGGAGAGTGGAAACAGGACAAGCGCCGTCGACGCGATGACGGCCCGGAGCGATCTCTGCGTGTATGAGTTCGTTCGCATGGCCGCCGGAGGTAGTCACGGGCCTTCGCACGCGCCAGAAACGTCGTCTGCCGACACACGCGCTGCTGTGAAGACAACGGCGCTCTGGGCGCCCGGCCAACTCTCGACGCATCCGTCCTCGTGTTATGAGCTGCGAAAATCCACCTGGGGGGATGATGTCGATCCGGCAGCTGCTGCTGTGTGGCGTGCTCTCTGTTGTCGCCGCCGCGTGTACCGCGCCGATGGGTCATTGTGACGAGAACAGCGATTGCGGAGCCGGCGGCGTCTGCGATTCGAGCTGCGATTGCTGCCTCTATCCCGCGCCTCAGGGCGGTTCGTCCGACGGAGGGCAGCTTGCGGATGCTGGCCCCGAGCAGTGCGTCCCTGCGTGCGCCGAACACCAGCAGTGCGTGGGCACGACCTGCGAAGCGCGCTACGCCTCCATCGCGATCGAGGCCCCGGCGACCCGCGTGCGGGTGAAGCAGAACGACACGGTGCTGGTGACCGCGAAGCTCGTCCGCGCCGACGGAAGGACCTCGAGCCCTCGGGCCCAGCTCGTGTTGGCCGTGACACCACCGGGCCAGGCCGCCTTCGACGTCCCGATGAACCCGACCCTGACGAAAGACACGTACGTCGGAAACTTCACCGCGACGCTCGGAGGCGTCTATCACCTCGTCGTGAGGTACCCGGGCGCCAACCTGACGAGCCCGGCCGTCGACGTGTCCTCGGATGGCGTCTCGCCGAACCTCACCGTGTCCATTGCGCCCCCGCCCGCGCGCCACGCCCCCTCAGGTGGAACGACGTGGACAGATACCCTGAACCCGGCCTGGGCGGCCGCCCATCGCCGGGATGAGGTCGCGACCATCTACGTGAGCAGTGGGGACGACGACGTGAAGGGAGACAGCGTCACCGTCGAGCTGAAGGTCGGAAGCGGCGCAGCGAGGACGTGGCCCGTTCAGGGAGAACCCGCTCAGAGCTGCAGCGGTTCGGCGAAGTGGTGCGGTCGGGTCGACGTGAAGCTGTGGGAGCTCCAGATGAACGCGTTCCATGCGGAGTTCGAGGTCACGGCGACGGTGAGGGACCTCGTTGGGAACGCAGGTACCAGCGCGAGCACCCGCGGGAAGATCACCCGCTTCAAGTGGGTGCACGAAGCGGACTCGAATCCAATCCGCGGCACAGTCGCAGTTGCCGGGAGCGGGCGGGTGGTCGGAGGCACCAGCAACGGCGGGAGCTCCGGCAAGCTCTTCGCCTTGAGCGGCGACGGTAGACGGCAGTGGGAGCAGCCCATCGGGGCCATCGTCGCGAGTCCGGCGATCGGTGACGGCAACGCGACGACGCAGACCGTGTACGTGGCTGCGACGGACGCGACCGGGCCGGGCCTGTGGGCGCTCGATCTTGCGAGCGGCGCTCCACTCACCGCGAGCGCGTGCAGGATTGCTGCCGGTGGGAGCACCGTCGAGGCCTCCGTTGCCCTGTCGAAGACGAAATACGACGTCGAGACGGCACCGATCGAAACCGCGACAGCCGTGATCAACGGGGTCGCTCGCCTTCTCTCCCTACGCCCGGGGAGTGCGGTGGACGGGTGCCTCCAGAAGGCCGGCGCCGGCAACCTCTCGTATCCCGACGCGATCGTGTCCCAGGGGTCGGCCATCTATTACACGGACACCAACGGCGTTGTTCGCGGGTATGACTTCCACTCCGTCGACGTCTGGAGGGAGCGATTCGCCCCCATCTCCGGGAACTTCGGTGCACGTTCCTTCGTGATCGATGGGACGAACCTGGTCTCGGCATCCGCATCCGGGGTCTTCGTGATGACGACCAGCGGCGTGGCGGGCTGGACACACGGGACGAGCGTCGCAGGCGGCCTCGGTGTGATGGGCGCCCAGTCGCAGTTCTACGCCGGCCTGGGCGACAACACGCTCCTCAGGGTGACCGTGGGCGACAGCACCTCGGCTCAGCCGGTCAACATGAACGGCATCGTGCAGGCCGCGCCGCTGCTGGGCGAGGGAGGTTGGGTGTACGCCGCGGGCAATGACGGGACCCTGGTTGCGCACAAGGAGACCGAATTCGGCACCCACGTGTGGTCCGTCGGCGGGCTGGGCGTGGTCGAGGCGTCCCTGAACATCGACTGCGCGCGCGACGCGTCGACAGGTCAGAAGCGCCCCGGCGTCCCGGGCGTGCTCTACGTCGCCAACAGCGCCGGTAGGCTCTACGCGCTCGTGGTCGACAGTCGCGGGATCGACACGACCGCTCCGTGGCCGAAGTACCAGCACGACCCGCGGAACACGGGCAACGCGGACACGGCGCTCTCCGAGTTCGCCTGCGACTGATCAGCCCAGGCGCAGGGCGTCCGCGGAGGCGATGCGGTACTCCTCCTCGGACTCCTCGCCGCCCTTCTTCTTTTTCTTCTTCTTCTTGTTGGCGAAGTCCGCCGAGTCGGCGGTGTCGTCGGCGGAGACGACGGTGCTGGCGGCACTGGCTTCGAGCGTGTGGACCACGCCCGTGAGGGACAGCAGGAAGACGAGGGTGACGGCGAAGTTCTTCATGGCTCGGCTCCGGGGTTACCGGAGTCTACGACGGGGGCGCTCCGGAGTTATTCAGAGCGCCCCCCGCCGTTGAAATTCGACCTACTTCTTGAAGGTGCGGATCAGCTTCACCAGGCCGTCGATCTCCGCCTCGGAGAGCTTGTCCTTGTAGGGCTTCATCTTGGTGTCGGCCTTGCCCTCCAGGATGACCGTCTTGATCTTCTCGTCGCTGTGGCGCGACTGCCAACCGGCGTCGGTGATGTCGTCGACCTTGTACTTCTTGCCGTTCGGGGTCTCCGCCGCGCCGGCCTCGCCGTGGCAGCTCTTGCACTTGGCCTTCCACACGTCGCTGACATCGCTGGCGTGGGCAAAGGTGGCAGTCAGGGAGAACACCATGGCAACGGCGATCGAGAGCTTCTTCATCTATCCTCCATGAGGGGTGTGCGAACCACCGACGACGGAATCGGCCAAAGCTTCAATCCGCCCCGGACGTGCTGAGTCTACCCGCGTACATTTGCGCGCGGTCAACGGAAGCGGGCAGGCGGGCCTGGCGTGGGCTGGGCCGCCCGGTGGGTTCAAGGTGGGCGGAATGAGGTCAATGTCGGACAGGGACGACGAGCGCTTCGAGCGTGACGCCCCATCGGGCTGGCGGGTGCTGCTCGTTCAACGGGAGGGCATCCAGCCGGTCGCGTTGTCCCCTGGGAGCGAGCTGCCTCTGGGGCCAGCCGCGCGCATCCGGGCGGGCAGGGATTGGGGCCTCGAGGTCGAGGCGGCGCCGGGCGGGGCGCTGGTCCTGCTCAACGACGTGCAGTTTTCGGGGAGCTCGGTGCTTCGCGCGGGCGACCAGGTCCGGGAGGGCGAGCTGGTCGCGCTGGTGCAGGGGCACTCGGCGCCCCCGGGCGGGAGACGGCGTCACTTCTGGTCCCCCGAGCAGTTCCTGCTGCGCCTGGCGGAGGAGCTCGTCACGGCGAGCGCTCGAGGGGAGAGTGGGGCCCTGTTCCTGGTGCAGGCCGCAACGTCTGACCGCCACGCGCGGGAGCGCTTCGCCCAGGAGATCGCCTCGGGAGTGGGCGCAGGCGTCGTTGCTGGGGAGCTCGGTCCGGACACCCTTCAGCTCTGGGCGGACGACCGCGCGCTCGCGAACGTTCGCGCCCGGGTCCAGGCGCTCCAGGCCGAGGGGACGCTCGCGCGCTTTGGCCATGCGATGTACCCGGAGGACGCCTTCTCGTGCGACGCGCTGATCGACCGCGCCCTGCAGCGGATGTGGTCGGTCGAGGGCGCCGAGGCCGAGCTGCTCGTGCAGGATCCGATGATGGTGCGCCTGCAGGGGCTGATGGAGCGGTTGGCGGCGGAGGACGCGCCGGTGTTGCTGGTGGGCGAAGCGGGCGTGGGAAAGGCGCGTTGGGCGCTGCAGGTCCATCAGCGCAGCGGACGTCGGACGGCCCCGTTCACCCGGGTGAGCTGTCCCAGGACGGATGCCGAGCGACTCTCCGCGCTGCTGGCGGAGCTCGGCGGTGGCCACGGGACCATCGTGCTCGAGCAGCTCGAGGCGCTGGATGCGCGCGCCCAACGGGTGCTGGTCGACGGCTGGCCGAACGACGCGCGGGTGATCGCCACGCTCGAGGCGGCAGACCCGGTTTCCCCCGCCGCAGGGCTGATGCCCGAGCTCGCCTCCCGACTGGGACGAATCACCCTGACCCTCCCCGCACTCCGGGACCGTCCGTCCGAGATCCTCCCGCTGGCGATGCAGGCGCTTCAGCAGGCGCGGGCCGCGCTGGGGCGTGCTCGGGTGACGCTCACCGCGGAAGCACGTCGAGCGCTTCAGGGCTACAGCTGGCCCGGGAACGTCCGGGAGCTGCGGAACGCCGTCCGCCTGGCCGCGCTGATGGCCGAGTCGGACGAGGTCCGCCTGGAGAACCTCCCTGCGGCGGTGCAGCGCGGCCGCAATGCCGAGCTCGAGATCGGCGCGGACCTCCGCACCGCGCTGAAGGCGACGGAGAAGGACGCGCTGCTGAAGGTGCTGGCGAGGACGCGCTGGAACGTCACCGCCGCCGCCCGGGAGCTGGGGCTTCCGCGGCGCACCGTGGTCTACCGCATGTCGAGGCTGGGCCTGAAACGGCCGGCGCACTGAAGCGGGGAGCCCGGGGCCTTCAGGCCGACGCATCTCGTTCATCGACCTGAGCCCAAAGCCTGGAAAGATCCACGACGAGTCCGTCGCAGCCCGGGATGTTCACCGAGCCGGTCGCCGCGCCGAGGGCCCGCGCGTAGCGTCCGTCAGGCGTGCGCTCGAAGATCTCGAGCGTGCGCGCCTGTGGATCGAGAAGCCAATAGAACCGGACCCCGAAGAAGGCGTACTCGTCGAACTTGGTCACCCGATCGCGCCGTTGATCTCGTGCCGTGGTGGAGACCACCTCGACGGCGATGTCCGGCGGAACCCGAAGTGCTCCCTCCCTCAGCGGAGGTCGATTCGGCGGAAGGTAGACGGTGAGATCCGGCTTGCGACCGCGCTGCGTCGGCAATGCCAGCTTCAGGTTCGACGCGAACACGGAACCTCCACGTGGCAGAACCCACGCATTGAGGACGGAGATGAGCAGCCCCACGAGAAGTTCATGGATGCCGTAGGTCACTTCCTCCTCCACCAGCCATCCCTCCACCCACTCGCCCGATTCGTCCTCATCCAGCGCAATCCACTCGTCGAGCGACATGCGCCGAATTCGCCCTTCCTCTGCGCCCAGGTCCGTCTGCACGGCATAAGCGTAATCCCCCATCCCCCGCTCCACATCTCGGCCGAAGTGCCTGAACGTCCGTATACCCACACGGTCTGACATGCGACCTGTGCAGTCAGCACCTCCGGCGCTACTGTGAAGCGAAATGAAGGACAGGCCGTGGTTCCTCTGGGACGTCCCCGTGACGGAAGCCGTTTTTCGCGAGCGGCTGCGGCATCCGGATCCGCTCATTCGCGCCCAATGGCAGGGTCACCTCCTGCGCGAGGCCAACTTCGAGGAGGTCTGGAATTACGTGTCGCTCGACGAAGTGCTGGAAAACTGGGAGCACATTCAGCGCCACCTCGGGCGGCAGCGTGGATTCTGGGAGTTCCTGCTCAACGGCTGGCGCGAGGACGGACTGATCAGTGCGTAGCCGGCTCACACCGCTTCAGCAGGAGTTGCTCGACGCGTTCTTCCAACTCGAGCAGCGAATGTTCCTGACAGGTGGTGCTGCCCTTGGCGGCTTCTACTCGAAGATGCGCGCCAGAAGGAGGCCTCCGCGGATCCGGCGACGCTCGCGTGGATCCTGGAGCAGATCCGGATAGGGCCGGAGGCACGTCTGCCCGGAGAGGCGGACCCCGGCGCGCTCGAGCAGTTCCGCCAGGCGCTGATCAAACGCCTTCGGCGGATGGCGTTCGAACGAACCCAGAAATAGCGACGAACGCTCACGACAGCCGTAATGGCGCTGACGAGCAAGGGGTACGCAAGAACCTCATGCGTCGACGTCCGCGCGCGCGTCAGGCTGGCTCGGGTGCTCACGGTCCGGAAAACCTGTGGATCGCGGACGGGAGAACGCGTCGAGGAACTCTGCGGTCCAGGTTCGCTCCAGCGGCTCCAGGATGACCCGATCACCCTCCCGACGCACCAGTACTTCACTCCCCTCGAATCGGAATTCCTTCGGTAGCCTCACGGCCTGGCTCCCGCCGGCGATACGCGACTCGTCCAGTCAGGACATCTGGCTATCGACTTCAGCCCAGATCTCGGTCAGGTCGAGTCGAAGACCTTCGCAGCCCGGTACGTCGATCTCGCCTTCGGTGGCAGCCGATACGCGCGTGTACCGCCCATCCACGCCCAGTTCGAAGATCTCCAACGTGCGAGACCGCGCATCGATGAGCCAGAAGGAGTGGACACCGAAGGCGGCGTACTCGGCCGACTTGTGCACGCGGTCCCGACGCTGGTCGCCGGGTGAAGGCGAGACGACCTCGATCGCGATGTCCGGAGGAACGCGGATGACAGTCGCGTCGCGCTCCGGAAGCCGACCCGGGAAGAATACGCTCACGTCCGGCTTGCGACCGCGCTCTGCTGACAGTACGAATTTCAGGTTTGAACCGACCACCGACCCACCACGCGAAAGAGCCCACGCGCGCAGTCGCTGAATAAGCGCTGCGACGATCAGTTCGTGGAGGTAGCTGCCCACTTCTTCCTCCACGAGCCAGCCGTCGACGAACTCTCCTTGCGTGTCGTCCTCGAGCGCGACCCAGTCCTCGAGCGACATGCGCGAGAGTCCAACCTCCTCTGTGCGCGAAACGGTCTGCACGTCCAAAGAGTAGCCCCGCATCCCATCCTCCACACCCCCGTCCGACGGAACGAAGGTGTAGCAGGCAGGTCCGACGCCCGGCTTTCACATGGGCACGGGAACTACGTCGCGATCTGACGGTCGACGATGTTCCAGAGCTCCGACAGGTTGAGCTTGAGGCCCTCGCAACCCGGTACGTCGAGTTCGCCTTCGCTTTCGGCCAACACGCGCCTGTACCGCCCATCCGCTGCGAGTTCGAAGATCTCCAGCGTCCGAAGGACCGGATCAAGGAGCCAGTAGTACCGGACCCCGAACACCGCGTACTCGGAGTACTTCGCGATTCGGTCTCGCCGCTGATCTCTTGCCGACGACGAGACCACCTCCACGGCGATGTCGGGCGGGATGCGAACCGCCGCATCGCCCAGGTCAGGCCGGTGCTCTTGAAAGAACACCATGAGGTCGGGCTTCCTCCCGAGCGCTGGGGCGAGCACCAGGCGGGCGTTCGAGCTCGTCGCCAGGCCGCCGCGCGGGAAGACCCACCCGCCCAGCCGCATCGAGAGCCACACGACGATCACCTCGTGGAGAGAAGAGGCCATCTCCTCCTCCACGAGCCAGCCGTCGATGAACTCGCCGGGCGCGTCTTCTTCGAGCGCGATCCAGTCCTCGAGCGACATGCGCGCGACTTGAACCTCGTCTGTGCGCGATACGGTCTGCACGCCCAAAGAGTATCCCCGCATCCCATCCTCCACACCCCCGCCATCCGACTGAACGAACGTGTAGCAGGGAGGTCCGACGTCTTGGCGAGTGCTAAAGCCGATTCGACCTCTTTAGCCATTCGCGAGCCGACAGGGCCTCGTTGGACTGCTCGGAATTCAAGAGTGCCCGGAGATCGACGCCTTGGCGCCGCGCGTGTGCAATCAAGCGCAGGGTGTCTGGGCGTTCTGCGAACAGCGCGTACTCCTCCGGGGTGAGCCCGAGCCAGTCATGCAGTTCCACCGTTGGATTCGGATGCTCGTGCCAGCGCGCGATGTCGCGTTCAATCTCATCGAGGTCGAGGACCTCGCCCGCGAGCAGGCGATCCATGAACGGAGCCTCAGACATCGATCCTCCTTCCTCGCTTCGGCGGCTTGGTAACCATCCGAGTTGAACACCTCAAACTCGCCGTGCCATCCATCCCAGGTGTAGAGACGCCGGCCGTCGTTGCTCCGCCAACGGGTCTAGCCTATCCCCGGTTCAGCGGTAGTCGTACTGGTAGTGGTAGCCGTTGATGCGATCCCGGAGAGGGACGGCGTTCAGCACGAAGCCGCTGGGGCGGGTGCCGTTCTGCTCCATGCGGGTGACGGCGAGGGCGAGCTCGCGCAGGGGATGCAGGCCGCATTTGGCGACCATGAGGTTCACGCCTGCCGTGCGGGCGATCAGCGCGGCGTCTGTCACGGCGAGCACGGGCGGGGCGTCGATCACCACCAGGTCGTACGCCTCCGAGGCACTGGCCATCACCGACTCGAAGCGTTCGCTGCCGAGGAGCTCGGAGGGATTCGGCGGCAGGGTGCCCGAGGAGAGGAAGTCCAGATTCGGCGCCGCCGTCTTGCGGACCAGCCCCGAGAGCTCCGCGCCGCTGATCACCTCGGAGAGACCGCCCTCCCGGGACTGCCCGAAGTAGCGGTGGAGGTGACC
>JBAWAM010000053.1:0-1877 GCA_049589315.1 Myxococcaceae bacterium | reverse complement strand
CGCTGGCGGCGCCTCCCGGGGCTGCTCGGGTGAAGGCGTCACCGGGGCCGCCGCCTCTTCGGGAGCGGCCGCCGGAGCCGCTCGCTCGGCGGTGACGGACCTCATCTGCGCGACCTGCGCGGTGAGCGCGGACATGCGCGCCTGGAGCGAGTCCACGAGCCGGCGCAGCTGGCGCACCTCCTCCTTCGCGGTCCGCGCGCTCAGCAGAGCGACCATGGGGACCACAAAGACTGTGCCCAGCAGGCCCAGCCCGAGTAGAATAATCAGACCTTCCATTTGCGCGAACCTCGTCTCGACGACACCGTCACTCTACGGGAAAGCGCGGCGCGCTTCCTGGAACGAGGGGAGCTGAAGACGATACCCCGGAGTTATCGATGAGCCTGCTACACGTCGCTCCCGCGCTCGTGGGCGTCGCGCGCACCTGAGCTTGCGTCGACGGCCTTGACGGGACATCCATTGCGCATGCCTCAGTTCGCCTCTCGCTTCGTCGACTCGACCCCCGGGGATCAACTTCACGACCTGAGCCCGCGCCAGGTGCACGGCGCGCTCTGGTCCAGGGTGCAGCCCACGCCGGTTTCCGCGCCGAGGCTGGTGGCCTGGTCCCGCGAGGTCATGGACATGCTGGGACTCGACCAGGGGACACTGGAGTCCGCCGAGTCCGTGCGGGTGCTCTCCGGCAATTCTCTGTGGCCGGGCATGGTGCCGTACGCGGCGAACTACGGTGGTCACCAGTTTGGTCACTGGGCCGGGCAGCTGGGCGATGGCCGGGCCATCGTGCTGGGCGAACTGCTCGCGCCCGATGGCACCCGCCACGAGCTCCAGCTGAAGGGGGCGGGCCCAACGCCTTATTCGCGTAGAGCCGATGGCCGCGCGGTGTTGCGCTCCTCGATCCGGGAGTTTCTTTGCAGCGAGGCCATGCACCACCTGGGCGTCCCCACCACGCGCGCACTCTCGCTGGTAGCGACGGGCGACGAGGTCATCCGGGACATGTTCTACGACGGGCACCCTGAAGCCGAGCCGGGCGCCATCGTCTGCCGGGTCGCCCCGAGCTTTCTGCGCTTCGGGAGCTTCGAATTGTGCGCGAGTCGCGGTGACGTCGCCCTGCTGAAGCAACTCGCGGACTACACGGTGACGCACTTCTTCCCGGAGCTGGGCGAGCCATCGAAGGATACCTGGGCCGCCTTCTTCCGCGAGGTGGCGCGACGAACGGCGAAGCTGATCGCGCACTGGCAGGCGGTGGGTTTCGTCCACGGCGTGATGAACACGGACAACATGTCCATTCTCGGCCTCACCATCGATTACGGGCCGTATGGGTGGGTCGACGACTTCGATCCTTCATGGACGCCCAACACCACCGATGCCGAGCGTCGCCGCTATCGCTTCGGCAACCAACCCAGCATCGGCCTCTGGAACGTCGAGCGGCTCGGGGTCGCCCTGCTGCCACTCTTCGAAGGAGACGAGGCGCTGGTCGAAGCGGGATTGCTCGAGTACCAGCGGACCTTCGAGGCCGAGACCCGGCGGCACTTCGCCGCGAAGCTCGGGCTGGCATCCCTGGAGACAGAGGCGGACATCGAGCTCATGCAGGGCTGCTTCTCCTGGCTCGCAGCGGAAGAGACGGACATGACGCTCTTCTTCCGCGGATTGTCCAGGGTGGTGGAGGCATCGACCGCTCCCGTCGAGCTGCCCGCGGTCCTGTTCGACGCGTTCTACTCGAAGGTCCCCGATGCACACATCGCGAAGGGACTGGAATGGCTGACCGCATGGTGGCAGCGAACAAGGCGTGAGAATACGCCCCCTGCCGAATTGGCGCGGCGGATGAACCGCGTGAATCCCAGGTACGTCTTGCGCAACTGGCTCGCCCAGGAGGCCATCGATGC
>JBAWAM010000052.1:0-8688 GCA_049589315.1 Myxococcaceae bacterium | reverse complement strand
GTTCCGGGGGATTGCTTTTTGAGAGAGCTCATTGTCGTTTGAGCTCAAACTAATTGGATTTCAGGCGCGACATGACTTCAGTGAGGATAAACCGCGGTGACGTGTTCTGGATCGGGCCAGATGACTCGCGAGGACCCGCCCCGGAGTACTCCCACCCCCACGTGGTGGTTCAGGACGACGTCTTCAATCACTCGCGCATCACCACCGTGGTGGTGTGCGCCCTGACGTCGAACCTGCATCGGGCGAACGAGCCGGGGAACGTTCTCCTCGACGTGGGCGAAGGGAACCTCCCCCAGCAGAGCGTGGTGGTCGTGTCGCAGATCTCTTCGGTCGACAGGGCCCGCCTGGGTGAACGCATCGGGACGCTGTCCGACGCGCGGGTGGAGCAGATCCTGGCCGGCCTGCGATTCCAGCAGGCTTCGTACTTCGAGCGGTGACGGACGGCACCCTCCCGAGGTCTGCGGAATTGCCCGTGTCCGGTCCCACGAGGCCCCCGGAACAGCACGAAGCCGGGAGGCCGGGTGCCGACCGAAAACCTCGATCAGAGGAAAACGCGACCTCCGGACGTCATTCACCGCGGTCAAACATGCAGAAACTTTGGGGTTTTCCTGCCGGAATGACCTGCGGAACGTGAGGTCATTTCCAGTGGGTCCCCTGCCGGAAATGACCTCAGGATCTGCAGGTCATTGGGTCGCGCCAACCCAGCGAATTCACGGGAAAACCTCGACCGGAATGACTTGCGGAAGGTGCGTTTTCCTCGATCGCACTCGAAATCGCGATCGGCCGCGGGTGGCGCTCGTCGGTCATGACGAACGCGATCGCGCAGGTCATTCGCGGGTCGGGTCGAGTGTGCTGCCCCGAGGTTCTAGGCTGCGCCGGTGACCGCCATGGTCAGCGGGTTGCGGCCGATCGCGAGGATCCCGCCGATGATCAGCAGCAGCGAGACCCCGACGCCGATGAGCGGCAAGGTATAGCCAGGCTGCGGAAGCCGGCGGTTCTTCGCGGTCATCACGTGGGCCACGGCGGCGGCGAGCACCATCATGGTCACGTGGCCGGCCAGCGCCGGGTACCACAGGCCCATCGCAATCACGCCGAGCCCGAGCAGCACCTGGAGGTCGAGCAGGCCGACGTAGATCGCGCCGAGGATTCGCACGGCCCGGGTCACGGGCTTCTTCGTCGCCAGCCCGTACGCGAAGTACGCGATCGCGACGACCGCGGCGAGGAGGACGAGGTAGCGGATACCCGAGTGCGCGTGAAGGAGTCCGGTCATGGCTGGGCTGCTTATCACACCGTCCGGGTGACGCTGTGGAGTCCGGAGGCGCCGCTGGGATGGGGAGGCGCCCGTTCGGTGAGCTGCGCGGCACCTTCACCGTCGATACACCGGACCTCGAACGTGTGCTCACCCGCCTGGAACGGCCACTCGTACCGCCACAGGACCCAGGTGAGCGGGGAGAGCGGCTCCCTCAGCTCGGCCGGCCTCCATTCACCACCATCCACGCGCACCTCGACCCGGGAGATGCTCCGCGCGCCGGCATGGGCGATGCCTCCGATCGGCAGGACGAGCTCGCCCCGCGAGTTCCGGATGGGTTCGGGCCCCACCACGTCGATGACCGAGGTCGCCTTCATCCGCGCTTCGCGGTCCCAGCCGCGACGGACCCAGTAACCCGGCTCCCACCCGGAGATGGCCTCGATCCGCTCGATCCACTTGGGCTGCTTCATCCCGTACCGATTGGGCAGGTAGATGCGCAGCGGGAAGCCATGCTCTTCCGTGAGCGGCAGTCCGTCCCAGGCATACGTGAGCATCACCCGCGGGTCGCTCCGCGCCTCGGCGATCGAGACGATCTCGTCGAAGCTGTCGGCGGAGGTGAGCTTCAGATGGGTTGCTTCCGGCCGGACGCCCACCTCGTCGAGCACCCGCGAGAGGCTCACCCCACTCCACCGGGTGGTGCCGATCAGGTCCCCTGCCACCGGGTTCGAGATGCACGCCAGGGTGATGAGCTGGTGCAGGGCAGGCAGGGCGCGCAGCTCATCGAGGGTGAACGCGCGCTCCTGCTCGACGAGTCCGCCGAAGCGCAGGCGCCAGTCGCTCTCGCGGATTCGGGGCGGCACGAGGTTGATGTCGATGCGGTAGTGCTTGTCGACCGGCGTGAGCTCGGGACGAGTGCCGGGGACGGGCAGCACCGGGGCGTCTGCATTGGGCAGCGGGTTCGTCGCCGACCAGGGCACGCCGGCACCGCCCACGCCGGGTCCTTTGCTTCGGGTCAGCGCGCGGGAGAGCGCCACCCCGGCGAAGGTCAGCACGGCGGTCGCGGTGCCAATCCGCACCACCACGGTTCGACGGTCCATGGGCGCGCCCGCGGGAGCGGTGGCGGCCGTTCGTTCTGAACGAGACAGCGCGCGGTGCGCCCAGGCCAGCCCACCGCCCCAGAGCGCAGCCCCGACCAGGGCCAGCGCGATCCCCCCTGCCCCTTCGCCCTGGGCGATCAGCGCTCCGACCCACATCGCGGCCAGCACCCCGCCGCCGACCAGCCCGACCACGATGCTCGATCTCGAGCTGGGCGTTCTCCGTGCGGCGACGAACGCTGCGGCGCCGAGCACGGCCGCAAGGAAGAGGAACACGGCCCCTGCCAGGACCTGCTCGGTCAGCTTCGCAGCCTGGGCGGTGTCCTCGAGGCCCACGCGACGGATGAGCGACACCATCACGTCGATCCCCCGGGTGACGAGCGCGCCCGGGGCCAACCGCGTCAGGAGCTCGAACAGCGCGAAGGGAGGAAAGGGTGCCTCGAGCGCCCGGTGCGCGGCGAAGAGGAACGCGGTCACCGGCGCCGCAACTGCGAGCCCCACCCACGCGCCAGCACCCGCTCCGGGACGATGCGAGGACGAAGCCATGCGCCAACGCTGATCACGACTTCGTCCGCAGTCACCCGCTCAGCGGGCGTCGCGTTCACCAGAAGCCAACGCCCTGCTAGTTCGGGCCGTACCAGGCCTCGACCGCGGACGGCAGGAGCAGCGAGCCCTGCTGCCTGACGGCGTTGGGGGAGATGCCGTAGACCTGGTCGGCGCCGCCGTTGTCCGAGGAGAACGTCACCTCTGTGCTGCCGTTCCACGACGGGAAGCTGTCCCGCGCGTCCGGGTCTCCGGTGTAATCGGTGAGCTGCGTGACGGTCTGCGCCCCCAGGTTGGCCGCGAAGATCCGGCTGACGCCGCTGGCGACCTCTCCGTCGAAGGCGGCGTGGGTCCCCGAAGGCGAGAGCACCACGCGGCTGGCGATCCCCAACGCATCGTTCCCCAGCGTGCTGAGGATCACGTCCGCGGCGCCGGTCGCGAGGTTCAGCTTCACCAGCCGGGTGGCCTGCAGGGTGGTCGAGGCGACCAGGAGGTTCTGGCCGTCGGGGTAGAACGTGGGCGAGAAGAGCGACGGCGCGCCGTTGCCGAACGCCTCGAAGCCCGAGCCGTCCGCGTTCACGATCCCGACGTAGGAGGCCCCGCCCCGCTCGAAGGTGAAGGCAAGGGTCTCATCGTCGGGCGAGAAGACGGGCCGCGAGAAGCCGGACTTCGTCGAGTCGGCAGTGAGCACGGTGCTGGGTGCACCGCCGGCCACGGGGACGGTCTGGATTGCCGCGTTCGCGCCGGAGCCATGGATGAACACCACCCGCCGTCCGTCGTTCGAGAGCGAGGGGTGCCTGTTGCTCCCAGACGTGGTGAGCCGGGCGATCTCCGAGACGTCGGCATCGTCCGCCACGTACACGTCGCGGTTGTCGGACCGGATGTAGACGAAGCCCTTCTGGAACGAGGGAAGTCCGTTCCCGCCGACGACACCACCGCCGCCGCCGTCATCCAGGGGCATGAGCTCACACGCGGCGATCATCGAGACGGTCGCCACGACGATCGCGCGCCACATCACGTTCTTCTTCATGGAACAGAAGCTCCTTCGCCGCGTCGGACGACGAAGCTTCGCGAAGATTCACCCTGGAAGCTACCGCTGGATCTTCGCCAACTCGTTCCGGCAGAGATTGCAGAGACCGCTCCCCTTCCGGTCCACGTCCTGGACCGACTGGGAGGCGTACATCACGCACCTCACGTCCTCGCAGTAGGACAGGCCGAGGAGGTGGCCTGCCTGCTGGACGGCTTCGGTCTGGAAGCGTCGCCGGAGGAGCTCTCCGTCCGCGCCCTGGCGCAGCCGGAAGATGGAGAGGAGCGCGATCCTGGCTTCGCGGTCGGCCTCGCCGATGATGAACGCCGAGTCCGGCACGAAGAGGTCCACGTCCAGCACACCCAGCGCGAGCGTCTTGGTGCTGTCGAGCAGCGGCACCATCCGACGCATGATCGCGTTCGAGTGGTACTGCTGGCGATCCTTGTTGAATGCGTACGTCGGCGTCTGGAGTTGGAGCTTCGACGTCACGACCGCGATGTGGAGCTGGGCCTTGAGGGGTTCCTCGATCTCCCGAAGCAACGAGGGAGGCGGGTTACCCACTACGACCATCTGAAGGACTCTGGGTGCCATCAACACTCCGTTCCTTCAGGGGATGGCTGGGGCGCAAGGATTCGAACCTTGATACTCAGAGCCAAAGTCTGATGTCCTGCCGTTAGACGACGCCCCATCAATGTGAACCCCCCGAATATCAGGATCGAACCGGATCCTGACAGACGGGCGCAAGGAAAAAGCTCTGACGCGCCGCGTTCACCGGCCAGCGCCGGAGCGGCGTGTAGCATGCGCGCCGGGGTCAGCCCACACCCTTCTGCTGGATGCGCTTCACGCCGCGACGGAGCAGGAGATCGGGGAGCGAGAAGCGGTGATCACCTTCGATCACCAGGCGCGCACCCTCGGTCGAAGCACGGGCGGCCAGGCCGCGCTGAAGCGCGAGGCGCAGACTCTCGAGCTCCTCGGGAGAGAGCCCCAGCTCCTCCACGAGCGTGAAGTCCTTTCCGCTGCGGACCTCCGGACGGATGACCGCGCGCTCGGGACCGCTGGCGGGCGGAGTTTCGGGGAAGTCGCTCGCGCTGACCTGAGGCCTGGTCGGCACGAGCTCCTCCCGCATCGCGCCCAGCTTGCCGAACGGGTTGTTGAACGGCTTGTCCGCCATGCGGGTCCGGCTCAGATGTCCAGGTTCTGCACCTCGAGCGCGTTCCGCTCGATGAACTCGCGGCGCGGCTCGACGGCTTCACCCATGAGCAGGCTGAAGATCTCGTCGGAGTCCACCGCGTCCTCGACCCGGACCTGGAGCAGCGTGCGCCGCGTCGGGTCCATGGTGGTCTCCCAGAGCTGCTCGGGGTTCATCTCTCCCAGCCCCTTGTAGCGCTGGATGGCCAGGCCCTTGCGCGCGTCGTTGGCGATCTGGCTGAACATCTCCTGGACGGTGAAGGCCTGCAGGTCGCCGGCCTCGAGCTGGACGGTGTACGGCGGGTCCCCCAGCGACTCGAACACCTCGCGCATCGACACCAGCTCGCGGTACTCCGGGCCGGTGAGGAAGGCGGTGTCGATGACCGTCTCGCGCGGCGAGCCGTTCACCTCGCTCTTGAACACCAGCTTCTTCGCTTCGTGCTCTGGATCGTCCTGCGGGACGACCTTCAGCTGGTCGAGGATGTCCGGGTAGCGGGTCTCGAACCAACGCTGCATCTTCGCGCGCTCGCGGTCGAGGGCGTCGTTGTCCGCCAGCGTGCTCGCGTCGATGTGCGCGGCCTGCACCAGCGCGTCGATCACCCGCGCGTCCTTGCGCTGCGCGAGCTTGTCGAGCCGGCGCTTGTACTGGATGACCTTCTCCAGCACGGCCTTGAGCTCCTCGCCCGCGAGCTCCCGCGTGGACGTCTTGATCCTCGCCCGCTCTCCGGCGATCCCTAGCAGGTACCGGTCCAGGGCCTCGTCGTCCTTGAGGTACTGGTCCTTCTTGTTCCGCGTGACTTTGTAGAGCGGCGGCTGGGCGATGTAGAGGAAGCCCTTCTGGATGAGCTCCGGCATCTGCCGATAGAAGAAGGTCAGCAGCAGCGTGCGGATGTGGCTGCCGTCGACGTCTGCGTCCGTCATCAGGATGATGCGGTGGTAGCGGGCCTTCTCGGGGTTGTAGTCGTCCCGACCGATGCCGGTGCCCAGCGCGGTGATCAGCGTGATGATCTCCGCCGAGGTCAGCATCTTCTCGAACCGGGCCTTCTCCACGTTCAGGATCTTTCCGCGGAGCGGAAGGATGGCCTGGTTGCGGCGCTGTCGACCCTGCTTGGCGGACCCGCCTGCCGAGTCACCCTCGACGATGTAGAGCTCCGACTCCGCCGGATCCCGCGACTGGCAGTCCGCCAGCTTGCCGGGGAGCGACAAGCCGTCGAGCACGCCCTTCCGGCGCACCGTCTCACGCGCCTTCCGCGCGGCGACGCGGGCGCGGCAGGCGTCGCCGATCTTCTGCACCACCAGCCTCGCCTGCTTCGGGTTCTCTTCCAGGAACATGGAGAGCTGCTCGTTCACCATCTGCTCGACGAGGCCCTTGATCTCGCTGTTGCCCAGCTTGGTCTTGGTCTGCCCTTCGAACTGCGGGTTCGGCAGCTTCACCGAGATCACCGCGGCCAGGCCCTCGCGGGCGTCCTCCCCGGCCGGCGTCTCCTTGAGGTCCTTCCAGAGCTGGCTCTTCTCCGCGTAGCTGTTCAGGGTGCGCGTCAGCGCCGCCTTGAAGCCGGAGAGGTGCGACCCACCCTCGTGGGTGTTGATGTTGTTCGCGAAGGTGTAGATGCGCTCGTCGTACGAGTCGTTCCACTGCAGCGCGACCTCGATCTCCACCTTCTCCTTCTCGGCGCGGAAGTAGATCGGCTTCTCGTGCAGCGGCTGCTTCGCCTTGTTGATGTACTCGACGAAGGAGACGATGCCACCCTCGAACTTGAACTCGTGCGACTTGCTGGTGCGCTCGTCGGTGATGACGATCTTCAGCCCGGCGTTCAGGAAGGCCATCTCGCGCAGACGCTGCGACAGCGTCTCGAAGTTGAGCTCGAGGACCTCGAAGATGGTCGGGTCCGGCTTGAACCACACGGTCGTGCCGTGCTTGTCCGTGTTGCCGATGGCCGTGACCTTCTGCTGTGGAACGCCGCGCGCGTACTTCTGCTCCCAGACCTTCCCGTCGCGCTGGATCTCCAGGGTCAGCCACTCCGAGAGGGCGTTCACGCAGGAGACGCCGACGCCGTGCAGACCGCCGGAGACCTTGTACGCGGAGTTCTCGAACTTCCCGCCCGCGTGCAGCTTCGTCATCACCACGTCGACCGTGTCCATGCCGACGACAGTCGGGTGAGGACCGACCGGGATGCCGCGGCCGTTGTCCTTCACGGAGAGCGAGTTGTCGACGTGGATGGTGACCAGGATGTCGGTGCAGACCCCCGCGAGCGCCTCGTCCACCGAGTTGTCCACGACCTCGTAGACCAGGTGGTGGAGTCCGTAGACGCCCGTGTCGCCGATGTACATACCGGGGCGCTTGCGGACGGCCTCGAGCCCCTCCAGCACCGTGATCGACGCGGCGCCGTAATTCGAGGGCGTCACACCCTCCACCTTCGCTTCGCTGGCGTTGTCCATGTGGTTTTCTGCGTCCCTCGCGACTGCGTTGGGGAGGCCGCCTTTTCTATCATCAAAGGCGCGGAATCCCTACAGAAACAGCCTCGGAGGAGGGTTTGTTCGGGCGTCTCGCACAGGGGCGGCCGGAACGCCTGTCTGCCAGGAGCCCGAGCCCTCTTGCTGAGCGCGCTCTACGCGTCGTGTCGGGGCGGAGGGGCGTTCAATTCCACTGCGTCGACGAGGGATTCGAAGGCGGCGCGCGAGGAGAAGAGGTGCTGCTGCAGGAGCAGGCGACCTTCGGGCTTCACGATGACGACCAGCCGTTCGCGCCGGCGACCTTCGCGACGGACCCCGGAGACGTCGGACCAGTCGAGCTCGATGGGATTCCCGGAGAGGGGCCGGCTCACGGTGAGGCCGAGTCGAGTCACTCCAACGCCCCACCCTTCGCGGGGCCGGATGCGCCAGAACATGACGCCGAACGCGCCCAGGAGGCCGAAGGAGGTCCCCAGCCTGGCCCACGCGGAGATCGCCCCGGTCTCGCGCGCCTGAGCCAGGGACCAGGCGGCCAGGGCAGCGCACGCGACGGCGCAGAGGAACAGGGCGATCCTCAGCGGTCGCGGGTCGTAGGGGAAGAACCGGGGTTCACGCGTCACGTTCCACCTGTCCGCTCTTCACGCGGTACCACACGGAGTCCTCGCCGGCCGCCCGCTGCACCAGCGCGGCGTCGGTGGTGGTGAGGAACACCTGGGCGCCGCTCTTCGCCAGGTAGTTCATCAGGTAGGCATTCCGTTCGGGGTCGAGCTCGCTCGAGACGTCGTCGAGGAGCAGCAGGGGCAGGAACCCGAGCGCCTCCTTGAGGTTCTCGATCTCGGCGATCTTCCACCCGAGCACGAGCGCGCGCTGCTGCCCCTGCGACGCGAACGCGCGGGCGCTCCGCTCTCCGAGCGCGATCTCCAGATCGTCCGCGTGGGGCCCCACCGAGGTGAACCCGCGCTCGAGGTCTCTTGCTCTCCGCGTCACCAGCGCGGTGTGCAGCGCCTGCGCCAGGGTCGCTTCGTCCGCGGCGGCGAAGTCGACGTCCACGTGCGACGGCTCGTAGTCGTAGCGGCCAGGTTCCGGCGTGCGGCCGATCGCCTCGAACGCGGCGTGGGCGCGCGGCACGAGCTCGG
>JBAWAM010000051.1:0-6182 GCA_049589315.1 Myxococcaceae bacterium | reverse complement strand
ACTGGAACCCGCTCGGGTGGAAGTCCTGCTCCCAGAGCGCGCGCTCCTGCTTGTAGGCGCGGTTCAGGTCGGCGACCAGCGACTGCACGCCGGCGTGTCCCCAGTGATGGGTCTGGTCCCATGGGAGGCTGGTCGACTCGCTCCACTCCGGCCCCTGGCCGAACTCTCCGCCCATGAACAGGAGCTTCTTGCCGGGGTGCGCCCACATCCAGCCGTACAGCGCGCGGAGGTTCGCGAACTTCTGCCACTCGTCCCCCGGCATCTTCCCGAGCAGCGAGCCCTTTCCGTGGACCACCTCGTCATGGCTCAGCGGGAGGATGAAGTTCTCGCTGAACGCGTACAGCAGACCGAAGGTCATGTTGTTGTGGTGGAAGCGCCGGTAGATCGGGTCCTTGGATGCGTAGATCAGGGTGTCGTGCATCCAGCCCATGTTCCACTTGAAGTGGAACCCGAGCCCGCCCTCGCTGGTCGGCTGCGACACGCGCGGGAACGCGGTCGACTCCTCCGCCATGGTCACCACGCCCGGGTGCTTGCGGCGGATGGTGTCGTTGACCTCGCGGAGGAAGGCGATGGCCTCTTCGTTCTCGCGGCCGCCCCAGCGGTTCGCCACCCACTGGCCCGGCCCGCGGCTGTAGTCGAGGTAGAGCATCGAGGCCACTGCGTCCACGCGCAGCGCGTCCACGTGGTACTCCTCGAGCCAGAACAGCGCGTTCGCCACGAGGAAGTTCCGCACCTCGTTGCGGCCGAAGTTGAAGACCAGGGTGCCCCAATCGGGGTGCGTTCCCTGGCGGGGATCCTGGTGCTCGTACAGCGCGGTGCCGTCGAACCTGGCGAGCCCGTGCGCGTCCTTCGGGAAGTGTCCAGGCACCCAGTCGACGATCACGCCGATGCCGCGCTGGTGGAGGTGATCAATCAGGTACCGCACGTCGTCCGGATGTCCGAACCGCGCGGTCGGCGAGTAGTAGCCGGTGATCTGGTACCCCCACGATCCTCCGAACGGGTGCTCGGCGATCGGCAGCAACTCCACGTGGGTGAACCCCATGTGCTGCAGGTAGTCGCCCAGCGTCGACGCCAGCTCGCGGTAGGTCAGCGGCCGGTTGCCATCCTCGACGACGTGGCGCCATGAGCCCAGGTGGAGCTCGTAGATCGACATCGGCTCACCGAGCGGGTCGCGCTTCGCGCGCTCCGCCATCCACGCCTCGTCCTGCCAGGTGTAGTGCGCGAGATCGTGGACGACCGAGGCGGTGAGGGGAGGCACTTCGGTGCGGAATGCGAAGGGGTCCGCCTTCAGCAGCGGAGGGCCCTCGTGCGACGGACGAACCTCGAACTTGTAGCGCATGCCCTCGCCGACCTCGGGGACGAACAACTCCCAGACGCCGGAAGCGCCCATCTGTCGCATGGGATGGATGCGCCCGTCCCACGAGTTGAAGTCGCCCACCACCGAGACGCCCGCCGCGGTCGGCGCCCAGACCGCGAACGCGACGCCGCTGGCGCCCTGGTGGTGCAGCGGGTGCGCGCCGAGCTTCGTCCACAGCTTCTCGTGGCGCCCTTCGCCGATGAGGTGGAGATCGATGTCCCCCAGGGTCGGGAGGAAGCTGTACGGATCCGGCAGGGTGAAGACGCGATCGCCGGGGTAACGCACCTGCAGCATGTACCGGAAGATCTCCTTCCGGTCCTTGATCCGCGCCTCCCAGACGCCGCCGCGGACAGCCTTCATCGGAATGCAGCCGCCACCTTCGGGCAGGACATCGATCCCCACTGCGTCGGGCCGGAACGCCCGGACGAGGATCTCACCGTCCTCCTTGTGGATGCCGAGGATGCTGTGCGGATCCGGGTGCTTGAGCTCGATGAGCCGCTGGAGTTCCCGATCGTTCACCGTACCTCCATGGAAAGGAGCGTCCGGGCGGGAATGCGGACCCAGTCCGGACGATGGCTCAACTCATACCTCAGCTCGTAGAGGAGCTTCTCCAATTCCAGCGTCTCCAGCACGATCTCCAGGGTCTCCTCATCGACAGGGAGCAGCTCCGCGGACACCCGCGACCGGTATCCGGCGAGGAACTCCCGACGCATCGGGCCCTCCCGATCCGCCTCGGGGGCGCCCTCCAGCTCGAGCGTCGCGGCCGCGTAGGTGAATGATCGCAACATCCCCGCAACGTCCCTGAGGGGAGACGCCTTCTCCCTGCGTTGCGCGTAGCCGCGGGCCGGCTCGCCTTCGAAGTCGAAGATGAGCCACTCTCCACCGGACCGGAGGGTCTGCCCGAGGTGTATATCCCCGTGGATCCGCATTTTCTTGCCGACGCCTTCCACCCGGGCGATCCGGCTGATCCGCTCGACGAGCGCGTCGCGCTTCTCTGCGAGCTCGGGGACCTTCTCCCACGCGGCCGCGACGGTCACGCCGAGCTCGCCGATCATCGACGAGCTCCACCGCTGGACGTCCTCGGCCAGGATCGGCTCGGGGGCGAACGCCGGGTCGTTCGGGTCCGACGCGAGCACGTTGTGCAGCTCGCCGATCCGCTCACCCAGCTTGCGCGCCGCGGCGAGCAGCTCGGCCGAAGGCGTGGTCGAAGCGCGGAGCTGGCCCAGCACCCAGGCCCAGCCATCGGCCTCGACCTTGACGAACTCGTGCACCACCGCCAGGGTCGTATTCGCGGCGCCCTCGAGGTGCAGCCCTCCCAGGAGCCGGGGCGTGAAGCGGAAGCCGTGCTCGGCGAGGAACCGGCCTATCTCCCATTCCGGGTTCACCCCGAGATCGAGCTTCCGGATGACCTTGAGGATCACCTTCTCCTCGAACACCACCGAGGTGTTGGTCTGCTCGACAGCCATCCGACGCACGGGCGGGCTTGCCACGGTCGTCGCCAGGGGGCCACCGTCGCCGAGGACCTCGCCGCGCAGCGTCCCGGTTCCAGTGGGGATGCTGCGCTGATCCCGGATCACCCGCAGGATGGCGCGCGCGAGATCGTCGTTGTCCAGCCCTTCGTGTACCCGCCGGTCCGGCGTCGCCTCGACCGAGAGCAGATAGCGTTCACGGGTGCCGACCGCATAGGCGAGCTCGATCACCGCCAGGATGAAGCCTTCGCCCGGCGCGGCGCCCTGTCCCTCGGCCGTGATGTTCGCGTGGTCCACCACTTCGACGGTCTTGATCGGCAGACCCTTGCCGCCGAACCAGCGCCGGGTGAGGAGGAAATCGGGGATCTTCGAAAGATCGACTCGGATCATGGGCTCACCGGATGCACCGGCTTCTCCAGCCGGAACCACAGGAACATGTAGGAACCCATCGAGAGCTGATACGGCACGTCCCCGATGCGGGGGAAGGGCGTTTCGCCCACGAGCTCGACGGGCGTGTGGCCCTTCCACTCCGACAGATCCAACTCCGCCGGCTGCGCGGCGCGCGAGAGGTTGGCGACGACCAGGACGGGGTGCTCTCCGGGCGACTCGCGAACGAACGACATCACCTTCCGGTTCGAAGGATTCGTCCAGCGCAGACTGCCCGACCCGAACACCGGGTATTGCTGCCGGATCCGGATGTGCCGCTTCACCCACGCGAGCAGCGAGGTCTTGGTGCGCTCCTGCGCCTCGACGTTGATGGCCTGGTACCCGTAGACCGGGTCCATGATGATCGGCGCGTACATCCTGGCCGAGTCGGCGCGGCTGAACCCGGCGTTGCGGTCCAGGCTCCATTGCATGGGCGTGCGGACACCGTTGCGGTCGCCCAGGTAGATGTTGTCGCCCATCCCGATCTCGTCGCCGTAGTACATGACCGGCGTCCCGGGGAGGGTGAACAGGAGCGAGTGCAGCAGCTCGATCCGCCTGCGACCGTTGTCCACCAACGGTGCCAGTCTGCGACGGATGCCGAGGTTGATCCGCATGCGCGGATCCATCGCGTACTCCCGGTACATGTAGTCGCGGTCCTCGTCGGTCACCATCTCCAGCGTCAGCTCGTCGTGATTGCGCAGGAAGATCGCCCACTGACAGGTTTCGGGGATGTCCGGCGTCTGCTGCATGATTTCCACGATGGGCGTCCGCTCCTCGCGACGCAGCGCCATGTAGAGGCGGGGCATCACCGGGAAGTGGAAACCCATGTGGAACTCGTCACCGTCGCCGAAGTAGACGCGCACGTCCGCGGGCCACTGGTTCGCTTCTGCGAGCAGCACGCGCCCGGGGTACTCCTGCTCCAGCGCCG
This sequence comes from Myxococcaceae bacterium, assembly GCA_049589315.1. GTDB lineage: Bacteria > Myxococcota > Myxococcia > Myxococcales > Myxococcaceae > JBAWAM01. The sequence goes on along the minus strand of JBAWAM010000051.1, from coordinate 2,002 downwards.
CCCGCAGGCGCTTGAGGTACGCGTGCGACTCCGGGAGGTTCTCGCAGTTGGTGCCCTCGCGCTCGAACAGGTATGGCACCGCGTCGACCCGGAACCCGTCGACGCCCATGTTGCACCAGAAGCGCATGACGTCGAGGATCGCCTCCTGCACCTCGGGGTTGTCGTAGTTCAGGTCCGGCTGGTGCGAGAAGAAGCGGTGCCAGTAGTACTGCTTCGCCTGCGGATCCCACGTCCAGTTCGACTTCTCGGTGTCGAGGAAGATGATCCGCGCGCCCTTGTACTTGTCGTCGGTGTCGCTCCACACGTACCAGTCGCGCTTCGGGGAGAGCGGATCGAGCCTCGACTCCTGGAACCACGGGTGCTGATCCGACGTGTGGTTCACCACCAGTTCGGTGAGTACCCGGAGCCCGCGCTTGTGCGCCTCGTTGAGCAGGCGCTGGAAGTCCTCGAGGGTCCCGTAGTCGGGATGGATCTTCGTGTAGTCGGCGATGTCGTAGCCGTCGTCCTTGAGCGGCGAGGGATACATGGGGAGCAGCCAGAGGCAATCCACCCCGAGGTCCTGCAGGTAGGGAAGCTTCTCCACCAGGCCGGGGAGGTCTCCAATGCCGTCGCCGTTCGAATCGTGAAAGGCGCGAACGTGGAGCTCGTAGATGATCGCCTTCTTGTACCAGAGCGGATCCATACGCCTCAGTAGTAGTAATCGAAGCTCTTCTCGGTGTTTCGGAGCGGGAGCACCTGCCAGATCGCGGCAGGCGCCTCGGGCGTCAGGCGGACGGTCGTGGTCGGCCCCTGCCAGAGCGCGCGGCGGTCCGTGAGCTGCTCGCGAACCTCGAACGGAGCCCCTGACACTCCGAGCTCGTGCAGCGGGACGTGCAGCACGGACTCCTGCTCGGCGTAAGGATCCATCGACACCGCAACCAGCACGGTGTTGGTGCCGTCACGGCTGCGCTTCCCGTAGAAGATCACCCGGTCGTTGTCCGCCCGGTAGAACCGCAGGTTCTTGTACTCGAGCAGGGCCGGGTTCTCGCGGCGGATCCGGTTGAGCGCCGTCATGTACGGTCGGATGTTCCCCGGCTTGTCCCAGTCGCGCGCGACGAGCCGGTACTTCTCCGAGTCGAGGTACTCCTCCTTGCCCGGCTTCACCGGCGTGTTCTCGAGCAGCTCGTAACCGGAGTAGACGCCGTAGACCGAAGACAGGGTCGCCGCCAGCGCGATGCGGATCTTGAACGCGGGGCGTCCGCCCTCCTGAAGCACCTCGGGGAGGATGTCCGGCGTGTTCGGCCAGAGGTTGCCGCGCATGTATTCGGCGACCTCCGACTGCGTGAGCTCCTCGAGATAGTCCTGCAGCTCCTGCTTGAAGTTGCGCCAGGTGAAGTAGGTGTAGCTCTGGCTGAAGCCGACCTTCGCCAGCCGCTTCATCACCTTGGGCCGGGTGAACGCCTCGGCCAGGAACACGACGTCCGGGTACACGTCCTGGATTCGCCGGATGACCCACTCCCAGAAGGGGATCGGCTTGGTGTGCGGGTTGTCGACCCGGAAGATGCGCACGCCGCGCTCGATCCAGAACACGATCACCGACTCGAGCTCCGCCCACAGCGCGTCGTGCGCGGGCCCCAGCCAGTCGAAGTTGCTGATGTCCTCGTAGCGCTTGGGCGGATTCTCCGCGGTCTTGAGCGTCCCGTCCGGCCGCCAGCTGAACCACTCCGGGTGCTCCTTCACGTAAGGGTGGTCCGGCGAGACCTGGAAGGCCATGTCCAGCGCCACTTCGATCCCCCGGCGGTTCGCGCCCTGGACGAAGCGCCCGAAGTCCTCGAGCGTTCCCAGCCTGGGGTGCACCGCCTTGTGGCCTCCCTCTGCTGCCCCGATGGCCCACGGGCTGCCCACGTCGTCGGGCTCCGCGACGAGGCTGTTGTTCTTCCCCTTCCGGGCAGTGCGGCCGATCGGGTGGATCGGCGGCAGGTAGACCACGTCGAAGCCCATCGCCTGCACGTCCTCCAGGAAC
>JBAWAM010000050.1:0-21408 GCA_049589315.1 Myxococcaceae bacterium | reverse complement strand
CTGGGTCTCCGACTACAACTACGGCGAGGTCCAGCGCTTCCTGGAAGCGAGACCGCCCGTCTCGCTCGTAGCGCAAGGGGAGATGCCGCTGCTCCTGGTGAGCGGCCGCATCGCCGCGGACGGGACGGTCGAGGTCAGGCCGCTCCAGCGCCTGACCGGACCGGTCGAGCACAGGCGAGAGGGCCCACTGCGCCTCCGGTTGCAATCGCACGAGGGGACGCTCGAACTCGACTTCGGAACGGAGCGGTTGGACGAACTCGACGAAGAGCACTTCACGATCGTCCTTCGCGATCCGGGCCCCCTGGATGCGCTCGAGATCCTGCGCGACGGACACGTCGTGTTCAAACGAGAGGCTGCAGCCGCGGATGACAAGCCGGACGCGCCGAAGCTCGAGGAGAGGAAGGGCGTGCTGGAGCTGCGCTGGGACGCTTCGGCTTTTCCCAGTGCGCGCGTCGCACACGTAGGCACCGAACGGACCACCCTGGGGCTCTGGCTGACCGGCGGCCACGCGGTGTTGCCGATCTCGGGGCTGGAGGAAGGGGGCGCGTTCGAGCTGGGGCTCTCGGATGGGTTGAACTCGGAGCGCTGGACCGTCGAGCGGCCCTGACCCGCTCTCGACTCGATTCGAAGTGCCCGTGAACAAAATCGGGGGCCCGCCGTCGGAGTGACATGCGCGGTTGCAATCACCCCTTTGGGAGGACCCGATGCGAGCCGTTCTGACCATGCTCTCTCTGATGCTGCCTTCGCTCGCCATGGCGCAGGTTCACATTTCCATCGATGTACCCCACATCCGCTTCGAGGTGCCCCCGCCCCTGGTCGTCGTCGACACCGATGTCCACGTCATCGAGGACTACGACGAGGATCTCTACGTGGTGGATGGCCGGTACTGGGTACGCCGGGGCGACTACTGGTACCGGGCGCACGACCACCGAGGCGGCTGGGTTCGGGTCGAGCATCGCCACGTGCCGCACAGGCTCGTGAAGTATCACCCCGGCCAGTATCGCCGCTGGAGGCGGCACCACGCCCCGCAGTACGTCCACCCGGCGCGGCACCCTGCCGACAGGGAGCGGCATGAGTATCGCGAACGGCACCACGACCGGGATCACGACCGGCGCCAAAAGGATTATCGGCGCGACCGCGATCACGATCGCGATCACGACCGCCGCTACCGTCGGCACGACCGCGAGGGTCGCGACCATGGCCGGAATCACGACCGCGGGCGGGATCGTCGTCGGGACCACGACCGGGACTGACCGTGGGTCTGGTCCTTCAGAACTGGGCATCTCCCGTGGCTCACCCGCGACGAGTCCGGGAACCGCCCCCTGAGAGGCTGACAGGCACCCGATCTCCGGTCGTTCGGTACGATTGACATTCCACCCCCTCGAACAGATAGTCGTCGCATCCGCTTTGACGGATGCCCCTCCAGCATTTCGGCATCCTGACGCCTCGAGGTGACCCGTGGGAGTGAGTGGCAGCGCAGCTGTCGTGGACCTGGGAGAGTTTCGGCGGAAGCGCCAGCAGGCGCAGGCCAACCAGATGCCCACCAGCGTGTGTATGCCCTGGGCGCCGGTCTGGGTCTGGTACGTGGTGTGGCCCTCCCCTGCCCTCTTCCGCGCGTCATGAAGAGCGTCCGGGAGAACTCAGGGCCGGCGGCACCCCGGCCCACCCCACCGCGTACTTCGCCGGCGGGAGGTGAGCCGGAGTGGAAGTACGAGGTCGCGAACGAGGAGACCAGCGAAGATCTGGCGCCTCTGGTGGGCCGCAATCTGAGGCGGCTGCGTACCCATCGGGGGCTCTCCCTGGAGCGGCTGGCCAGGGCGTCGGGCGTGAGCCGCGCCATGCTGGGTCAGGTGGAACTCGGCCAGAGCGCCCCCACCATCAACGTGCTTTGGAAGATTGCCCGTGCGCTCAGTGTGCCCTTCAGCGCGCTCATCAGCGCCACGGGCGGCACAGGGACCAGGGTGATGCGTGGGGCCGACGCGAAGCTGCTCACCAGCCATGACGGCGCGTTCAAGAGCCGCGCCCTGTTCCCGTTCGACGAGCCGCGCCAGGTGGAGTTCTATGAACTGACGCTTGCGGCTCGCGGCGTGGAGAACGCGGAGGCGCACGCCCCGGGGACCACCGAAAACCTGGTGGTCGCCAGGGGCATGGTCGAACTGGAGGTCGGCCCCGAGCGGCATGTGCTCGGCGTGGGGGACGCGATCGTCTTCGAAGCGGACGTCCCCCACGTCTATCGCAATCCGGGCACCACCGAGTCGTTCATGTACCTGGTGATGACCTACGCGGAGCAGGTGGGCTGAGCAGCCCCGAAGCTCACGACTGCTTCATCATGCCCATCATCATGGGCATGCCATTCATCATCACCATCATGGGCATCCCCATCATGCCCATGGACTGCATCGCGTCGCACATCTCCTTCATCATCTCCATCTGCGACGCGTCCATCGGCATCATCCGACACATCATGCCGTCCTTGCCCATCTCACATGAGACGGTGCACATCATCGGCTGACGCATCATCATGGGCATGCCCATCATCATGGGCATTCCGCCCATGCCGCCCATCATCGGCATCCCGCCCATCATCGGCATCCCGCCCATCATCGGCATCCCGCCCATCATGGGCATGCCCATCATGTTGGGCATCATCGGCATGGAGGACATCGGCATCGGCTGCATCGGCATGGCAGGGCTCATCATGTTCGGCTCCGTTGGTTGGGCGCGGCGGCGTGGCCGTCCGCGAGGCCGGCGTCGATATAGGGCCTGCCTGCGGAGGCTGCGATGGGAGGACCGACGATTCCTCCGCCGCAGCGGAGCACCTGCCGGAGGGGCGGACACACCTCTGTCGCCAGCAGACGTACATCCGCGCTCACGGAGGCCGATGTCTCTGAAGCAACAGTCGCCCAAGGACGGCGGCCACGTTCTGCTGGAGGTGCGCGCGGACTGATGGGCGGGTGATTCGGCGATCGTTGCTCGCACTTTTCCTGACCCCTCCGATTGATGAGACAATCTCCATCCATGCGGGGGAATCGGATGAAGGAATCGCATCGGGGCGCCAGCTGCCCAGACCTGGTGACACTGGACGCTTTCGCGGAGGGGCGCCTGCCCGCTGACGGCGCTGCGCAGGTACAGGCTCACGCCGAGACGTGCTCGCAGTGCGCGGACCAGCTCGACCGCTCTGACGAACGGGCGACCGCGGTCCTTGGCCCGCCCGCAGGTGTATCCGCAGAGGGTGCCCCGAATGGAAACGAGTCGGCGACCCCCGACGCTCCGCTGAATCGCGGCGAAAGCCTCGGGCGCTACATCATCCTCGACCGTGTCGGCGAGGGTGGAATGGGCGTGGTCTATGCCGCGTACGATCCGGAGTTGAACCGCAAGGTGGCCATCAAGCTGCTCCAGACTGGAGCGCGCGGATCGCAGAGCACGGGCGGAAGAGAGCGGCTCATCCGGGAGGCGCAGGCGCTGGCCCGCCTCTCGCACCCGAACGTCGTACACGTTCACGACGTCGGCACGCACGGCGATCGCGTGTTCATGGCGATGGAGCTGGTCGAAGGGCGGTCGCTCCGTGACTGGTTGCGTGAGAAACCGCGTTCGTGGCGGGAGGTGACGGCAACCTTCGTAGCGGCGGGCCGGGGCCTTTCGGCCGCGCACGCTGCCGGCCTGGTCCACCGCGACTGCAAGCCGGACAACCTGCACATCGGCCTGGACGGACGCGTTCGAGTTCTCGACTTCGGAATCGCGCGGCTGGCGTCCGACGACGCGGAGCCTGTCGGTCACGTCGCGCCGAGGAGCGAGCGGGTTTCGCTCGCGACGCCCCTCACGGAGGTAGGCACGGTCCTCGGTACACCGTCGTACCTGCCGCCCGAGGTGTTGGACGGACGGGCTGCGGACCCGCGTTCGGACCAGTTCAGCTTCTGCGTTTCGCTCTACGAAGCGCTGTACGGTCGCCGACCCTTTCCCGGCAACCTGCCCCGGAACGACCCTCAGCGTTGGACGCTGCGCGAGCCGTCGGGAGACAGGAAGGTGCCGGTCTGGCTGCGGAGGGTCGTGCTGCGTGGTCTGAGTCTTTCGCCCGAGCAACGCCATCCGACGATGGACGCGCTCCTCGCGGAGCTGGGCAAGGACCCGCGGGCGAAGCAGCGCCAATGGCTGATGAGCGCGGCCATCGCGGGACTCATCGCGGCGGTGAGCGGAGGCGCCTACCTCCAGTCCCGTTCGCAACCCGTTCCGTGTCACGGCGTGGAGCAGGGCGTGGAGCGCATCTGGAACGCGTCGACGAAACAGGCGCTGGAGTCCGCCTTCCTCGCGACCGGCAAGGGCTTCGCTGCAGAGGCGTGGAGCAACACGGAGCGGCCGCTCGACGCGTATGCGACCGCCTGGGTGGCGATGCGCCAGGATGCGTGTGCGGCCACCCGGATTCGCGGCGAGCAATCCGACGAGGTGCTCTCCTTGCGAATGGCCTGCCTCGACCGCCGGCTCGAATCCTTCCACGCGCTGACGCAACTCCTCGCGAAGGCGGACGGTGATCTCGTCCAGCAGGCGACGCGCGCGGCCAATGCGCTCCCGGGATTGGACCTCTGCGCGGATGTGGAAGCGCTCCGTGCGCCGGTGCCGCCTCCGGAAGGAAGGGAGGCGCAGGCCAGGGTGAACGCACTCCGCAAGCAGCTCGCGGAGGGGCAGGCGCTCTTCGATGCGGGGCGGTATCAGCCCGGCCTGGAGCTGGCAAAGTCCGCGGTCGAAAGCGCGCGCGCCCTCGCCTACCGACCTCTGGAGGCAGAGGCGCTGGAGCTCCTGGCTGGATTCCAGATGAGGACGGGGGATCTGAAAGCAGCCGAAGAAACGCTGTACGAGGCGATCTGGGCGGCCGAGGCGGGCCGGCACGACCTGGTTGTGGGCTCGGCATCGGCGAAGGTGGTGTCCGTGGCCACGTACCAGGCGCGCAGCGAGGTCGGCCAGCATTGGGCGGAGCACGCCCGGGCTGCGCTCGAACGCGTGGGCGGCGATGCGCGGACCGAAGCGAACCTCCTGAATGCGCTCGCGGCGATGGCGTTCCGCTCTGGAGGAGCGGAGGCCGCGCTCGAACACTTCGAGAAGTCGCTCGCGCTGCGCCTGAAGGTGTATGGACCGGACCACCCCGAGGTGGCGGCCATCCACAACAACATCGGCATGGTCCTGGCGAACGGTCGACCCCGCGAGGCGCTCCCCCACCTCGAGAAGTCGCTCGCGATCTTCGAACGCGCGCTGGGGCGCGAACATCCGGACACCACGAAAGCGTTGACGAACCTGGGCAGCATCGCCGTCGAGCTCGCCGAGCTGGACAAGTCGATCGAGTACAATCGTCGCGCGCTCGCCGCGGCCGAGAAGGGGCTCGGGCCGGATCACCCAACGGTGGGCGCTGCGAACCAGGGCATCGGGGAGGCGCTCACGAACCAGGGCAGGTACGAGGAGGCCATCGCCCACCTTCGTCGCGCCCTGTCCATCTACGAGGCGGTCTACGGGCCGGAGCACGTCTCGCTCTTGAGCAGCCTTCGCAGCCTGGGCGTCGCGCTCGAGGGCACGGGCGATTCGAAGGGCGCGCTCCAGACGATCGAGCGGGCAACGCAGATCGCGCAGAGGGCCCATCCTCCCGAGCATCCGGACATGGCGGTTGCCTGGCGCCACCTCGCAGACGCCGAGCTGGCCCAGGGCCGGACGAACGAATCCCGCATCCATTTCGAGCGGTCAGTCGAGATCGCGAAGAAGGCGCTGGGGCCGGAGCATCGGGAGCTGGCGCTGGCGTACATCGGGCTCGGGTCGTGGCACCTGCACAAGGAGCAGTTCCGGGAGGCGCTCACGCTGCTGGAGAAGGCGAGGGACATCCAGGACAAGTCCCTCGGAGACCATCCGCACGTTTCCCGGACGCTCACCTTGATGGGCCGTGCCCGCCTCGGGTTGGGTGACCGGGAGCGGGCCATCCCCGAGCTCGAGCGGGCCCTCACGCTCGCGCAGAAGGAGGGTGCGCCGCCGGGAACGCTGGAGGAGGCGCGCTTCACGCTCGCTCGGGCGCTCTGGGGGCTCGGGGAGGATCGCGCGCGAGCGGTGGAGCTCGCCACTCGTGCGCGGGACGGCTACGCGCGCCAGCACCACCACCAGAAGGACCTCGCGAAAGTGCAGGCGTGGCTCGCGCGCACGACACGCCCGTAAAGCCCGCGAGAACGAACGTCTCGCGGACGGGTGAGGTCCCTCATTTCCAGGTCTCCCGTTGGAGAATCCAGGCGGCGGCCTCGCCGAGCGTGTCGACGATGGTGTCGGGGACTTCGTCCGCGGACGCAGGCCAGCGCTCTGCTTCGCTCTCGCCGCGACCTGTTCGGACGAGGACCGGGATGCACCCGGCAGCGCGCCCCGCGGCCACATCCGAACGCCTGTCGCCGATGAGGTACGAGGTCGACAGCTCCAGCTCGAACAGCTCGCGCGCGCGCATAAGGAGGCCCGGCGCGGGCTTCCGGCAGGTGCAGGCGCATCGCCATGGCGCGGCACCTTCGTCCGGATGGTGTGGACAGTAGAGCCACGCATCGACCCGGACGCCTTCGCGCTCGAGCAGCATCGCGAGCCGCGCGTGAATCCCGGCGAGCTCGTTCTCGGTCAACAATCCCCGCGCGATCCCGGCTTGATTGCTCACCACGACCAGCCGGAAACCACGCTCGCACATCCTCCGCAAGGCGTCGGGCACTCCGTCGATGACCATCAGGTCGTCCGGGGACGACAGGTACCCCACGTCCTCGACGAGGACGCCGTCCCGGTCCAGGAAGACTGCGCGGCGCACGCTCATGACGCTGGCAGCTCGGCCGCGAGGTGCTGTGCGTCGGCCGCGGACCCGCCGTTGCCGAAAAGGCGATCTTCCTTGCTCATGCGGATTTCGGCATGCCACGGACCTTCCCTGGAGGGGGAGAGAGGTCTCGGATTCCCTGTGACCTCTTGAACAGCCACCGAGGCGCTACTCCATCGGCGCGATGCGCGAGCGAACTCCGGACGACACCACCCACAGCTGGTGTGAGGCCCGGGTCGCCGCCACGTGCAGACGCCGGCGCGCCTCGTCGTCGGACGGATACGCCGTCGCGGTGGCGTCGGGGATGATCACGTAGTCGAACTCCAGCCCCTTCACGCTCTCCACGTCGGTGACGTCTACGCCCGGCTCGAACGAGAACGCGCCCTCTTCCACCAGGCGCGCCCAGTCCATGTCCTGCACGACCCGATGGAACCTCCGCGCGGACTCCGGGCTGCTGGCGATCACCGCGACCGAAGCGTTCGGCTCGCGCGCCATCAGGTCGCGCAGGGCCTCGCCCACGAACAACGCCGCCTGGGCCTCGTCGGGGAAGTGGTGGTGGCCGACCGGTGGGCCCTCGCGACCGGTGGTCTCCGCTGCCTGCGCCTGCGTCCCCAGGACCTTCTGCGCGAACTCGACCACCGGACGCGGGCAGCGATAGGACACCTGCAGCCGACACACGGCCGCGCCCTGGATGCCCAGCTCGTTGAGCAACGCGCTCCATCCGGCGAAGCCGGCGGTCGTCTGCTGCACGGCGTCGCCCGCCAGCGTGCAGCTCCGGGTGTCTCCGAGGAGCGTGCCGATCACCGCCAGCTCGAACAGCGAGAAGTCCTCCGCTTCGTCGAGGACCACGTGGACCAGCGGCTCGAGCCCGGTGTCGCCCCGCTGCGCCTTGAGGAACAGGAGGATCGGCAGATCCTCGAGGTCCACCGTCCCGGCGAGCTCGTCCGGCGTCCCATATTCGATCGACCTCCCGTCCAGCGTCTCGAGCTGCTCGGGCTCGATGCCCTCGAGCTGCTCCGACAACGGCGTGGCGAGCTGCAGTCTCGTGTGCTGCACCGTCTCGTCGATCGCGGTGGTGGGCAGCTCGCCGTTGGCCGCCTTCACCACCGCCTGCAGGAAGGCGCGATCGACGAAGGCATCGCCCAGCCAGCGCCTCAGTGTCGGAAAATTCGGCGACACGCGGGCGCGCTTCGCCCCGAGCCGCGCCGCCAGCGCAAGTCGCAGCACCGGATGCCGCTTGAGCCCGGCGACCAGCGGCGGGGTGTCCGCCCAGACCTTGATCGATCGCACGCCGAATGCGGCGCTCGCCGACGCCTGCGCCCAGCTCCACAGCGTCTCCACCGGCACCCGCTCGAGCCCCAGCGGCACCAGCAGTCGCCGGGTCAGGCGCGCCAATCCCTCTTCGGGGACGATCACCTTCACGCGGCGCTGGGGGAAATGGTGGGGGTCCTCCCAGGCGAGCTTCGCCAGCCGGTGCAGCGCCACGGTGGTCTTCCCGCTGCCCGCGCCGCCGAGCACCAGCAGCGGCTTCTCGGGTGATGTGCTCACCGCCTCGTATTGCTCCGCGTCGAGCATCGCGGTCACCCCGAACGCGTCGTCTCGCCGAGGGACGCCGCCCTTCTCCAGCCGCATGCTGGTCGGCCGGGTGGCCGTCCCCGTTCCTCCCGCGAGGAGATCGCCCGGACCTCCGCGCGCGCGGTACCACTGGCCCTGCGGAGACTGCTCCAGCACCAGCGGCCCTACGGTGATCCGCGTCAGCACCCCGCGCTCGATCACCACCAGCCGCCGGGTCTCCACGGTCCCTTCGGAGAGCCGCTCGCCGAAGTACTCCTCGTACGGGTCGCCCTCCTGGTAGCAGTAGAAGACCCGGGCGATCGGCGCGAACCGCCAGTCGACCACCCTCACCCCGGCGCCCACGTCGGCGAAGCTGGTCCGGCCCAGGAGATAGTCGCGCGCCTCCCCCTGCGGCGTGGTCAGGCGCATGTGGGCGAAGTACGGCGCCTTCGGATCCGGGAGGGGTTGGATCTTCTCGCGCTCGAGGATGAACCGGGTCTGCTCCATCTGGTAGAGGAGGTGGGGCAGGTCGGCCACGTGCGCCGAAGCGGCCTCCTCGCGCAGGTCCTCGAGCTGCATCAGCAACGCGGTCGCGCCTTCGGATGCGCGACTGCGGGCGCGGGCGCCCTCGAGCGTGACCTTCACCCGCTCGAGGAGCCTCTGTTCCTCTTCGATGATGCGCAGTTCGTCCGCGCTGAGCCCGTCGGCCATCCGGCTGAAACTGACCTCCCGGATGGCCGGGGTCAACCGTTGCTTTGTCTCACCGGATGCTCTTGATGAACGCGATCAGCGCGTCGATCTCCGCGTCGGTGAGCCGCCCCTTGAAAGGAGGCATGGTGGGGAGGAACCCGGTCGTGACCTTCGCGCCCGGATTGAGGATCGACTCCCGGAGGTACGCGTCGTCCACCTGGATCACCTGGCCATTGGTGAGCTTCTCCTGCTTCCCGAACAGCCCGACGAAGGACGGCGCGGCCCGGGCGCTCCCATCCAGGGAATGGCAGGCGATGCACGTCTGCGTCTTGTACAGCCGGCCGCCGAGCTCTACCTGCGGATCGGTCGCCGCGACCGACTCCGCCGCGGAGTTGCCCTCCGCAAACGAAGGAGCGGCGACGAGGACGGCTGCGACCCACCACCCTCTGCTCAGACGCGTGGACATTACTCCCCGATCATCCCGGCAAACTGGGGCGTCAGCTCACGCGCGGGGACCTTGTTGACCACCGGCGGGAGTGACTGGAGGTAGGCCACCACGGCGTCGAGGTCCGCCTCCTCCCACTGCGCGATGTGCGGCATGAACAGCGACATCGGCGGCGCCATCCGCTTTCCATCGAGGCGCATGCCGGAGCGCAGCGCGGTCTTGATCTGCTCCGCGCTGTACTTGCCGACGCCCGTCTCCTTGTCCGGGGTCAGGTTCGACGCCCACACCTTGCCCACGCCTGGCAGATCCATCGGGCTGTCTGAGCCGGCCAACCAGCGGTCCGTCTTGCCGCGGGTCCCCATGCTGCCCAGGGAGTGGCACTCGGTGCAGTGGGCGACGTACGCGAGGTACTCGCCATGCTTGACCGGGTCGTTCCGATCCGGCTCGGGCACGCTGGTCACGGGGTCATGCATCGCTGCGCCCATTCCGATGGCCGCCTTCGCCATGAACGGGATCTCGTTCTCCTGCCGAGGCCGCGTCTGCTTCACCGGCGGCAGCGAGCGGATGTACGCGACGACGGACCTCACGTCCTCGTCCGACATGTTCTGGTAGGCGGCGAACGGCATGATCGGGAAGAGGAACTTCCCGTCCTTGCCCACGCCGTCGCGGATGGAGCGGATGATTTCGTCGTCCGTCCAGCTCCCGAGCCCGGTCTCCGGATCGTTGGTGATGTTGGGGATCCAGATGGCGAGCCCCATGTCCCGCATCATGTTTCCGCCGGCCAGGTGCAGGTCCGGGTTGGCGGGCATGTCCAGCTCGCCGTTGTCGCGACCGTCGTGGCAGGCGCCACAGGCTCCGACGGCGTTGACCAGGTACTGGCCGCGCTTGATCCGCTCCTCGGTGAGCGCCACCTTCGCTTCGGTGGTGGGACGGACGTACTTCGCGGTACAGCCGGCGACCACGACGAGCGCGGCGCCCATCAACAATCCACGAACAGGCTTGAACAAGGAATCCCCCCTCTCGAAAATGCGCCGCGAATCCTACAGCGTCATCCTCCGAAGTCGAAGCCGGCTCCGAGGAAGAACGCGTCGGTCCCGCGGCTCCGGGTGAGGAAGTCGTCCCAGCCGCCCACCAGGAACAGGCCCTCGAGCGGGTACACCGCCGACTCGAGCCGGGCGTGAGGGGGCGCGCCGACGCGCTCGAAGTTCCAGAGCTCGGCGGTGAGCCGGAACCGGTCGCCCAGGAGCAGGAGATCGCCGCCCAGGCCCGGATGGGCGCGGATGAGCCCCATCCGGAGCACCACCGGGTCGAAGCGCTTGCCGAGCAGCGCCGAGGCGGTAAACGCGCCTCCGGTCCCGATCCCCTGCAGCCGCAGGAAGGTCTCCTGTGACGGCCGGAGCTCGAACGTGACGTAGCTCTCCGCCCGGTCCTCTCCGAAACGGTAGTCGGCGCGAAACCCGAGCCGAGCCTCCAGACCGGACGCGAACCCGACGGTCTGGTTGATCGACGCCTCCAGCTCCTCCGCGGCGCGTCGCAGCGAGGCAGAGGCTTCGCGCGTGTTCTGCACGCTCTGGGCGATGGGGTCCACGGGCTGCTCCGTCCCCGCCCCGCCGATGCCGGCGGGATCCGGAGCCGTCGGCGCGGTCGCCCGATCGAAGCGGTCCACCACCCGGTTCAGCGAAGAGGTGAGCGCGCGCAGCTCGTTCGTCAGCGCCACGAAGCCGGTGAGCGCCTCGTCGAGCTTGTTCTCCTGGTCCGGTCCCACCATCGCCTCGCGTGTGGCCCGGGTGATGGCGCTGACATCGCGGCTGACGTCGTCGGCGGTCTCCACGAGCGCGTCCAGGTCCAGCGTGGGCTGTCCCTCGATGTAGGATCCCGGCGGCAAGACCGGCGCTTCGCCCGGACCCTGGACGAGCTCGAGCTGCTTCTCCCCGAGGAAGCCGATCGAGACGATCCGGGCGGTGACGCCCTCCCGCAGCGAGACTTCCGGCCGGACAATGATGTCCGCCCGCACCTGGTCCTCGACCAGCTCGAGGTGGGTGACCCGGCCCACACGGATGCCCCGCATCAGCACCGGCGCCTTCTCCGGCAGTCCCTGGGCCTCCGGGAGCTGAACGACATACCCGCTTCCGCTCTCGCCGAGCCGGAAGTTCTGGAGCCTCAGCACGAACCACGCAGCGATCAGCAGCGCCAGCAGAAAGAACGCTCCGACCTTCGCTGTGGCGCTCACGACCTCGAATCCTGTGCACGAACGTTGAATCGGCAAGGGGTGTTGCCCAGCCGCCGGAAGTAATAGAGAGCGGGCATGCCCGAACGCGCCCTCATCCGCGACGCGCTCGCCGCGCTGGACGTGCGGCGCCTGCTCCTCGGCATCCAAGACCCCTCGTTTCCAGGAGATCCGGCCGAGGATCTCGGCCGGGGCACGCCGTACTCGCGCGCCTCGGAGCGATTCCTCGCCTGGGTGTCGGAGCTCGGGTTCGACGGCGTGCAGCTCGGCCCCCAGGGGCTCACCTCCGAGGGGAGCCCGTCCCCCTACGAAGGCACGGTCTTCTCGCGCAACCCGTTGAACCTCGCGGCGGAGCGGCTGGTGGAGCAGGAGTTGCTCGATCGCGGGCTGTGGGAGTCGCTCGTCGCCTCCCGGCCGGCCGGCGCCCTGGAGCGGGTTCCCTACGCGCACGTCTACGCCGTGTCGCAACGCCTCCAGGTCGAGGCGCACGGCGAGCTCAGGCGCGGGCCCGCGGAGCTGTTGTCGAGACTCGACGCTTTCGAGCGCGCGCAGGCGAAGTGGCTGGAGCGCGACGCGCTGTATGCCGCGCTCAACCGTGAGCACGGGGCGGGCTGGTATCGCGAATGGACCTCACCGCAGGGCCTGTTCGATCAGCGGGTGTTCGACCCGGGACCGGGTGAGGCGCAGGCCGCCGCCGCGAGGATCGCGCAGGTCCGGCGAAACCGGGCCGAGCTCATCGAGCGGTACGTCTGCAGCCAGATGCTCGTGCACGCGCAACACGCGGAGTTCCGGCAGCGGATGAAGCGGCTCGGGCTCTCGGTGTTCGGCGACCTGCAGGTCGGGCTCTCCTCCTGCGACACCTGGGCGTGGCGCGCTCTGTTCCTGCCCGGGTACCTCCTGGGAGCGCCCCCCAGTCGCACCAACCTCGAAGGGCAGCCCTGGGGCTATCCGCAGCTCGACCCCGCTCAGTACGGCACGCCCGACGCCCCCGGCCCCGCGATCGACCAGGTCCGGGCGCGGGTGGCGAAGATGGTCACCGAGTATGACGGCGTGCGCATCGACCACCCACACGGCTGGGTCACCCCGTGGGTGTACCGCTCGGACCTCGAGGATCCCCTGTACGCGGTCCAGAACGGCGCACGGCTCTTCTCGGCGCTGAACCTCCCGGATCATCCCGCGCTGACGCGCTACGCCATTGCCCGCCCCGAGCAGCTCCATCCATCCCTCGAGCGGCACGCGGACGACTACGTCTACAGGCTGGAGCCCGAGCAGGTGGACCGGTACGCGCGCCTGTTCGACGTCATCGTCGAAGAGGTGGAGGCCAGCGGGCTCCCGCACGACGCAATCGTGTGCGAGGTGCTGAGCACCCTTCCCTATCCGCTCCGTCGGGTCATGGAGCGCGCGGGCCTGGGTCGCTTCCGGGTCGTCCAGAAGGCGAAGCTCGACAATCCACGAGATGTGTACCGGTCCGAGAACGCGGCGCCCGAAGACTGGATGATGCTGGGCAACCACGACACCCCGCCGATCTGGCGGGTCGTCGAGCGGTGGCATGAGCGCGGAGAGGTTCCGGAGCGCGCGGCGTACCTGGCCTCGAAGCTGGAGCCCCGCGCCGACGCAGCGACCCGGGACCGCCTGGCGCAGCGGCTCTGCGCTGATTCGGGGCTCCTGGTGCACGCCGTGCTGGCCGACGCGCTGGCCAGCCCCGCGCGGTACGTCTTCATCTTCTTCGCGGACCTGTTCGGGATGGGTGAGGTCTACAATGCCCCCGGGACCATCAGCCCCGACAACTGGTCGCTCCGGGTTCCCCCGTCCTGGAGGAGCCTCTACGATGAGCGGTCGCGAACGCTGCGGGCGCTGCACCTGCCGACCGCCCTGGCCATGGCGTTGAGGGCGCGAGGTGGCCCGGCCCATGCCGAGCTCGCGGATCGGCTCACCCGGGAGTGAACTTATGGGCGACCAGGCCTGCGCCTGCTCGCCCGCCCGCTGCCCGTGTCCCGAATTTCCGGGATGATTCCTTTGACATTCCCCCTGTGGTAGGGCGAATTGATTCCGTCTCCCAATTGCAAGAAGAGCCCATGAACTCCGCCTTCCTTCTGGCCCAGCTGACGAATGAGCACCAGGGCTGGCTCACCACCCGCCTCTTGAGCGTGACCCTCGGAAGCGCCGAGTGGGTCCTGTGGCTGCTCTGCTTCCTCTCGGTGCTGTCGATCGCGCTGATGCTGGAGCGCATCGTGTACTTCTCGTCGCACCGGCTTCCCAACTCGGAGGAGTTGGCGGTCCGGCTGGCCCGCGGAGAGCTCGACGCGGCCCGTCAGGCCGTGGCGGACCGCAAGGGCATGGAGGCCGCGGTGGTGCGTGAGGCGCTGGCGTCGATGTCCCAGGGCCCGGACACGGTGGAACAGGTGATCGCCTCGACCGTCGCGCGCGAGCGTCCCCAGTACGAGCGCTTCCTGTCGTTCCTCGGAACGCTCGGCAACAACGCGCCGTTCGTCGGGCTGTTCGGAACGGTTCTCGGCATCATCAAGGCCTTCAATGACCTGGGCTCCGCGAACGTGAAGGGCGCGGCGATCCAGGAGACGGTGATGGCCGGCATCTCCGAGGCGCTGGTCGCCACGGCGGTGGGACTGGCGGTTGCCATCCCGGCGGTGGTCGCGTTCAACGCGCTGAACCGCTGGCTGAAGACCCTCACCGCTCGCACCAACGCACTGGGCCACGCCCTCGTCGGCCACCTGCGCGCCCACCCGGAAAAGCAGGTCTGAGGACGCCATGGCAGGGAGCGCTCAGGAGAATGACGACGAGATCACGGGGATCAACGTCACCCCGCTGGTCGACGTCGTCCTCGTGCTGCTGATCATCTTCATGGTGACGGCGAACTTCATCGTCCGGGAGACCGTGGAGGTCGACCTCCCCCGCGCAGCCAGCGGCGGCGAGACGGTGCAGGGCCTGGTCAACGTGGTGATGGACAAGGACGCGAAGGTCTATTTCGACGGCGTGGAGGTGTCGGAGAAGGAGCTGCTGCGCCGGATCGACGAGGCGTTGAAGCAGGACAAGGATACCCGCGCTGTCGTCAGCGCCGATCAGAGCCTGAACTACGGGAAGGTGATGCGGCTCATCGATCTGGTGAAGGGTCAGGGGATCGCAAAGTTCGCCCTGAACATCCAGAAGGACGCCGCGCCCGTTCCCACCGGACCGTAGACGATGGCCCAGGCCGCGCCACAGAACCCGCCCGGCGATTGGACGCCGAGACGCGACCGCTCCCTGCTGTTCGTGGCGGCGTTCGTGGTCGTGTCGCTGATTGGCCACGTGGTGGGGTTCGTCGCGGCCGACCACTGGGCGCAGAACCAGCCAAAGCCCGCACCGAAGCAACGCCCGGTGGAGCTGGAGATCGTACAGGTCGAGCCGCCTCCGCCGGCGCCCGAGCCACCTCCTCCTCCGAAGCCGAAGGTGAAGCTGCCGCCGGTGAAGCCCCCGCCGGTGAAGATCGCGAAGGTGGAGGAGCCGCCGCCTCCGCCCGAGGACGAGGCGCCCCCGCCGCCGAACGACGCGCCGCCGCCGGAGACCCCATCGAAGCCCGTGCCGATCATCACCGGCATCTCCATGTCCTCGACGACCAGCGCCGGGACGTTCGCCGCGCCGGTGGGCAACACCGCGTACGGAAGGATCGACGGCAAGGCCGCCGACCCGGGCCAGGTCAAGCAGTACCGGGCGCCGAAGTACGTGCCGAGCTACCAGCTCGACCGCGAGCCGTCGGTGCTCTCCGACGTGAAGATCCCCTACCCGCCCGACGCGAAGCGGGCCGGCATCGAAGGCACCGTCGTGCTCTCGGTGAAGATTGACGAGAAGGGGAACGTGGTCGCCGTGAAGATCCTCAGCGGCCCCGGATACGGCATGAACGAGGCCGCCGCCGATGCGGTCCGGCGGTTCAAGTACTCGCCTGCGATCCAGGGCGGAGAACCGGTCGGCACCGAGATCACCCACCGGTACACCTTCTACCTGGACTGAGCGCGCGCGCGGGGCTCCCCAGCCCGTCATGCCACCCGTCCCGCCGCCAGCCGTCCAATGGATGTCAGGATCTCTTCGCAGTTCGCCCCCTGTCGGGGTGCTGGATGCGAAGGAATACGTACGTCAACCCGGGCGACCGGCGCGTCAGGCGATCTTCTCCCATAACGGGATCAGCTCTTCGCGGAGCTCGATCGCGCTCTGGATCCGCTTCGAAGGCGCCTTCTCCAGGAGCTTCAGCACCACGCGCTCGATCGGATCCGGCAGCTCGGGGCGCCACACCCGCGGCGACGGCGGCGGGTCGTTCACGTGCTGCATCATCAGCCCGTAGACCTCAGGGTTCTGGAAAGGCACCCGGCCGGTGAAGAGCTCGTAGGCGACCACCCCGAGCGAATAGAGATCCGTCGTCGGGGAGAGCGGGTGTGAGCCGGAGGCCTGCTCCGGGGCGATGTACTCCGGCGTGCCGAGGACCTGCCCCTGGGCGGTCGAGTTGGACGCGCGGGCGCTCCGCGCGAGGCCGAAGTCCATCAGCTTGAGCACACCGGTCCGGGTGATGAAGAGGTTCCCCGGCTTCACGTCGCGGTGGAGGATCTGGTGGTCGTGGATGTACTCGAGCGCGAACGCCGCGTGGGTGAACCAGCGCAGGGCGGACGCGACGGAGGGCCTCCCCGCCTCGAGCACGCGCGCGAGGTCCTTTCCTTCCAGCAGTTCGGTGACGAGGAAGTGCCGGTCGCCGTCGACGCCGTTCGCCAGCACGCGGATGACGTTCGGGTGTTCCAGCTCCCGAGTGTGGTCCGCCTCCTGGAGGAAGCGGTTGAGCATCTTGCGGCTGGCGTCGGCGATGCTGAACACCTTCACCGCAACCCGCTCGGTGGTACCGAGGTCGATCGCTTCGTAGACCTGAGCGCTGGCGCCCGCCCCGAGCCACCGGACGATCTGGTAGCGCTCGCGCAGGGTGACGCCGGGCGCCAGGCCTTGCAGATCGTGCCGGAGGGTGCGCGCCGGGACGGTGTTCGCCTCGAACGGCACCCCCTGCAGGAGGGTTCGTCGTTCCACGTCGAATGCTCCCTGGGCGCTACTCCGTGAGGAGGGAGATCGGGCTCGTTGCGGCCCCCGCGCCCTCGAGATCGAGGTGCGGCGTGGGGAGGTTGTATTCGGCGGCGGCGCTGCTCGCCTCGACCATGATCGGCCCCGCGAGCTCGGGAGGCTCACCCGCGCACAGCAGCTCGACGATGTGCTCCAGGGTCCAGCGCCCCAGCCGCAGCGCGATGACCTGACCGTTCTCGAGCTTCGCGGTGTCGCCCAGCTCCGTGCTCGCGGCGAGCTTGTCGTCGACCGAGTTCCCCTGGTAGCTCCGCGCCAGGTCGACGACCCGGGCGATCACCACGTTCCAGGCCTGCAGGGACGTCTGGTCCTGCTGCTCGTCGATGATGTCCAGTCCCACCGGCAGCCGCTCCATGCGATCGAGGAACTGCTCGACCAGGCGGCCCTGGATGATGCGCCCGTGCTGGGGCGCGATCATCTCCACCGTCGGCGTGAGCTTGCGGATGGCCGCCACAGCGCGGGCGAGCGCCGCATTCACCGGCATGTAGATCTGGTGGAAGGCACGGACGCCCGACCAGTCGGATTCGTCGGCGAACAGGCCGCGCGCGTTGACGTCGGTGAGCCCGCCGAAGAGGTCGCCCGTGAACAACACCCGCGTCTCAAGGTCGTAGAGCATGACCGCGCCCCGGAAGTGGCAGAACGGGGACGGCACGGGAATGACCCGATGTCCGGTGGGGATGGACACGCCGTTGGGGAACTTCTCCAGCGCGACGAACCGGCTCCTCGGCAGGTTCATGTGGACCACCAGCCGCCAGGTGTCCTCCGAGCAGAGGATGCCCGCCTTCGGTGCGTACCGCGCGGTGATCAGGTTGGTCGAGGAGCCGACGTCGGGGTCCTGGTGGTTGAGGAAGATCGCCGACAGCCGGTCCATGCCGCCGATCAAAGAGGCGACCTTGGTGCTGACGGTCGAGAAGTCGCTGCTCGAGCCCGGGTCGATCAAGAGGTTGAACTGGGTCTGGCGCTGGGTGCGCGCGTCGATTCCCCGGAAGCGGCGCAGGTAGGGGTTCGCGAAGAAGATGCTGCCCGGGTCGCGCTTGCCCACCCAGAAGGTCTCAGGGGCGATCTCCACGGTGGAGATGCGCAGATCGGTGGGCCCCGTGATGCTCGAGGCGGACGACGGTTTGATGGTCAAGGATGTCTGCTCCAGATGAACGTCTTGTCCGGAGCCGCTGCAAGAGGCACGCCCTCAGCCGATCCGAGGTGCGCGCGGTCAAGTGAGCAGGAGCTGGACGCGCAGAGTCCGCGTGGCATCAAGCCGCTGGCGCAAACCCTGCGCGGCTATGGGGTCACGGTGACCGACCACGTCACCTTCTGCCCGTCCTGCATCCAGACGAGCACGGTCGTGCTGCCCGGAGCCCGCCCGGTGATCTTGACGTGCTTGCCCCCGTCGACGCGAATGTCCGCCACGTCTGGGTTGGCCACCGCGATCCGGGCGACATCCGAAACGGAGATCGTCTTCGACCCGCCAACCTTCACCGTCACCGCTACCGGACCCTGGGCAAAGGCTTCGGTCGACGTGAGCTCGACGACCGGCGCGAGCAGGAGCACCCCCCCGAGCACTGCCAGGATGAGCCGCGCGGACATGAGTGATCCCTCCTCCTCGTTCGAGTGAACGGGGTTCAGTATGGACCGGGGGGCATGTAGGTTTGCAACCCACGCCATGAGGCAGGCGCGCGTGGAGGCGATGCGCTATGCCTGCCTGCACTGCGTCATGCGCCCGCTGATCCTGTTCCCAGTCCTGTTTCTCCTCGTGTCTGGGGCCGCCCTTGCCCAGACCCTCACGAAGCCACCCGAGCTCCTGCGTCAGGTCGAAGCGGAGTTCCCTCCTGAGATGTTCGAGGCGGGCACCGGAGGGACCGTGGTGATGGAGATCGACATCGGCGCGGACGGCAAGGTGCTCGACGCGCGGGTGGTGCAGTCCGCCAGCGCCGCCTTCGATGCGTCGGCGCTCGCGGCGATTCGCCAGTTCGAGTTCTCTCCCGCCGAGGTCGATGGTCAGCCGTCGCCGGTGCGCATCCTCTATTCGTACGAGTTCCTCTTCCGCACCCAGGCCGTACAGACGCAGCCGACAGCGGCGACGGAGGAGCAGGTCAACTTCCGGGGCGTGGTCCTTCAGCGCGGCACGCGCGATCCCCTGCCGGATGCGACCGTCGCGGTGCTCCTTCCGGAAGGCGCCCGGGAAACCCTGACCGACGCCGCCGGGCGGTTCGAGTTCAAGGGCCTGCCCACGGGCACCTTCCAGGTGATGGTGAGCGCGCAGGACCACACACGGTACGAAGTGACGGAGAACATCGAAGAAGCGCTCCGGACGGAGGCCGTCTATTACGTGCGCCGCCAGCAGTACGGGGCCAACGAGACCGTGGTGCGCGACACGCGCGAGCGGAAGGAGGTCTCGCAGGTCAGCCTCCGGCAGGAGGAGATCCGGCTGATGCCCGGCACCCAGGGCGACGCGCTGAAGGTGGTGCAGAACCTGCCCGGCGTCGCGCGTGCGCCGTACTCCGCTGGCCTGCTGGTCGTGCGCGGCGGGAAGCCGTGGGACACGCGGGTGTACGTGGACCAGACGCTCGTTCCCCAGCTCTTCCACTTCGGCGGGCTGTACGCGACCTTCAACTCGAACCTGCTCGAGGACATCACCTTCCAGCCGGGCAACTTCTCCGCCGAGTACGGGCGGAACATCGGCGGGTTGATCCACGCGGAGACGAGGACGCCGTCGAAGCAGGGGGTCCACGGTTACGTCGACCTCAACCTGATCGATGTCTCCGGGATGGTGGAGGCGCCCCTGGGGGGCGACTGGTCGATCGCCGTGGGCGCGCGCCGCAGCCACGTCGATGCCGTGCTGCCCATCGCGCTCCAGACCTTCGCGCCCGAGGTCGACGACGCGCTCAACTTCACCGTCGCGCCCCGCTACCACGACTACCAGCTCAAGCTGGAGCACCGGCCCCCGAACAGCCGCGACCGGCTGCAGCTCAGCTTCTTCGGATCGCACGATGAGGTCGGCCTGGTCCTCTCCAACCCGGCGCTGGATCCCGAAGGGCGCGGGGAGCTCGGGACCCTGCTCAACTACAACCGGCTGGTCTTCAATTGGGACAAGGGCCTCAGCAGCGCCCTGCGCTCGGTCACCCACGTCAGCGTGGGCGCGGATCGCTTCGACTTCGGCGTCGGCGACGACATCTACGCGAAGAACACGAGCTTTCCGTCCGAGGTGCGGCAGACCTTCCAGTGGGACCTGAGCGAACAGAAGCTCCAGCTCGCGACCGGAATCGATCTGCTGTTCGTCCCCTACACCGCCAGCGTGCAGGTCCCGCCCCGCTTCAAGCTGAATCAGATCCCCGACCCCTTCATCTCGCGCCAGCTCCTCAGCGACGAGGAGGTCCGCTTCCCCTTCGAATCGGCGGTGTTCGCAGAGGCGGTGTGGATGCCGCTCGAGCGCCTCAAGATCGTCCCCGGACTCCGGGTCGACTACGAGAGCACCATGGAGGATGTGTGGATCGATCCCCGGATCGCCGCGTTCTACAAGGTGGCGGACAGCACCTCGCTGAAGGCCGCGGTGGGACGCTTCCACCAGCCGCCAGACTATCGACAGGGGTTGCTCTCGCCGACCTTTGGCAATCCGGACCTGCTCCCCGAAGCCGCCGACCACTACTCGGTGGGCGTGGAGCACCAGTTCACCGAGGCGATCGGGCTCGACCTGCAGGTCTACTACAAGAACCTCTACGACCAGGCGCGGACCACGCTGGCGCCTCCTCCCGGGAGCGAGGCCAACGTCGACACGGTGGACCTCCAGTACGAGAGCACCGGCACAGGCCGCAGCTACGGCGTCGAGCTGCTGGTCCGGCACCAGCTCACGAAGAACTTCTTCGGGTGGATCGCATACAGCCTCTCCCGGACTGAGCAACGCGATCTGGTCACCGGAAAGCTGCGGCGCTCTTCGTTCGATCAGCCGCACAACCTGGTGGCGGTGGGGAGCTACAAGCTGCCGTACGACGTGATCGTCGGCGCGCGCGTGCGGTACACCTCCGGCGCACTCGCCACGCCCTACGTGGGCGCGATCTACGATGCCAACGCGGGCTACTACTTCCCCATCCCGGGAGAGCGCTTCAGCCGCCGCCTCCCCGCGTACTTCCAGCTCGACGTTCGCGTCGACAAGCGGTTCGTCTTCGATACCTGGAGCTTCAGCGTGTACGCCGACGTGCAGAACGTCACCAACCGACAGAACGTCGAGGGCGTCTCCTGGAACTACGACTACACCGAGGAGCAGTACCTGAGCGGGTTGCCCATCCTCCCCGCCCTCGGCGTGCGAGGAGAGTTCTGATGCGCACACCTCTCGTCATCGTGGCCGCAGTGTTCCTGTCCCAGGTCGTGATCGGTTGCGCCGAGGAGTTCACGCCCGCGTCGACGGTCGACAAGCTGCGGGTCCTCGGCATCCGCTCCGAGCCCGCAGAGCTGCGCCCCGGCGGGACGGCGACGGTCTCCGCGCTGGTGCTGGACCCGAGCCGCCCGGGCAAGCGGAACACGCTGGTGTGGTTCTCCTGCGATCCGGACCCGCTCAATCTGGGGCGCAGCGCGTGCTCGGATCTGGGCGAG
>JBAWAM010000049.1:0-5169 GCA_049589315.1 Myxococcaceae bacterium | reverse complement strand
GGTTCGGGTCGTATCCGGTCTGCTGATTCGGGTCGTATCCGGTCTGCTGGTTCGGGTCGTATCCGGTCTGCTGCTGGTTCGGGTCGTATCCGGTCTGCTGATTCGGGTCGTATCCGGTCTGCTGATTGGGATCCCAGTACGCCTGGGTCTGCGGCGCGTAGCCCCACTGCGGATCCCACGCCTGCGCATACGCCTGCTGGTTCGGGTCTTGTCCCCACTGTGCGTTGGGATCGTAACCCCACGGGTAGGGATACCAGTTGCCGTCCGGGCCGTAATAGCCCTGGGCCGGAGGATACGGATACCAGTTGCCGTCAGGGCCGTAGTAGCCCTGCTGCGCCCACGCCTGCTGCTGCGCGTCCTGTACAGGAGATTCCGCGGGCAAACCGAGCTGCTGCCTCAACTCGGACCAACGTTGCTCCTCGCCGGAAGACAGTCCACCTGCCTTCCGCTTCTCATCGAGGAAGCGAAACTCTCTCATGACAGCCCGCGTATCGGACATCGCTCACCTTGCTGAATGGATCGACTCAATGCGATCCACCGCAGCTGAAAAGCACAGACGGCTGTGGATTCTAGGGGCATCGGGGGGCACCGTAAACCTCCCTCCCGCCTCGTGTTTTGGAGTGGCGAGCACTGATTTCGGGCTCGCGCACATAGGGCTACCGTTGCGGTTCCACCTTCACCCTGCTCCGGGGACGCAAAGGCAGGGAGCAGGGAGTCAGCCTGTCACTCCCGCTTCGACCTCGACGGCCATTCCGCGCGACTCCAGCACGTTCACGATGTCGGCGACGTGCGAGGGCCCGCGGGTCTCGAGCGTCACCTCGACGGCGACCTCTCCGAGCAGCGTCTTCGAGTAGATCCGGTTGTGGTAGATCTCCGTCACGTTCGCGCCCTGCTCGGCGATCGCGGCCACCACTTTCGCGAGCATGCCCGGTCGGTCGGCGATGCGGACGACCAGGCGAACGAGCCGCCCGTCCTTGAGCAGTCCGCGCTCGATGATCCGGCTCAGCACGTTCACGTCGATGTTGCCGCCGGAGAGGATCATCGCGACCTTCCGTCCGCGCGCCTTAGGAATCCGACCATTGAGGAGCGCTGCCAGGGCGACCGCGCCGGCGCCCTCGACCACGCTCTTCTCGCGCTCGAGCAGCAGCAGGATGGCGTTGGCGATCTCCTCCTCGTCCACCGACACGATGTCGTCGACGTACTTCTGGATCACCTCGAAGGTGAGGTTGCCCGGGCGCTTCACGGCGATCCCGTCGGCGATCGAGGTGCCAGACTCGAGGTTCACAAGCTGTCCGGCCTCCACAGAGGCCTTCATGCTGGCGACCGCCGCCGCCTGGACACCGATCACCTGGATGCGCGGGTTGAGCTCCTTCAGCGCGCAGGCCACGCCGGAGATCAGCCCGCCGCCGCCGATGGGCACGACCACCATCTCGAGGTAGGGGTTCTGCTCCATCAGCTCGAGCGCGATCGTCCCCTGACCGGCCATCACATACGGGTCGTTGAACGGGTGGACGAAGGTCCGGCCCTCGCGTTCCTGGATGCGCAAAGCCTCGGCGTAGGCGTCGTCGAAGTTGGCTCCGGCGAGCACCACCTTCGCCCCGTACGAGCGCGTGGAGGTCACCTTGATGAGCGGCGTCCGCTCCGGCATCACGATCGTCGCGTCGATCCCGAGCCGGCCGGCGTGATAGGCGACGCCCTGGGCGTGGTTGCCGGCGGACGCGGTGATGACCCCTTTGCTCCGCTCCTCCGGCGTGAGCATCAGCATCTTGTTGAGCGCGCCGCGCTCCTTGAACGAGCCGGTCCGCTGCAGGTTCTCCATCTTGGAGAACAGCGCGGCGCAGCCGGTCTGCTGAGTGAAATGCTCCGAGCGGGCGCACGGGGTCCGGTACACGGACTCGGCGATCCGGCGGAAGGCTTCCTCGATATCCTGAAGTGTGATCATGGAGACGAGTCGAGGTTGTAGACCATTCGGAGCGCGGCGACGCTGTCGGTTTTCAGCCGTCGCGCGAACCGGGTGGCTGGCAGGGCGAGCAGGCGAACGTCGCTAGATTCCGCGGAGGACGGTCGCCTTGCCGACCCGCCCGATGGCGAGCACATAGGCGGCCGTGCGCAGCGGGAGTTTTCTCGAGCGGGCGATCTGCGACACCCGGTCGTACGCCTCCTTCATGATGCGCTCGAGCTCTGCGTTCACCCGCTCCTCGTCCCACGCGATGTGCTGGAGGTTCTGGACCCACTCGAAGTAGCTCACCGTCACGCCGCCTGCGTTGGCGAGGATGTCCGGGACCACCACCACGCCGCGCTTCTCGAAGAGCTCGTCTGCCTCGGGCGTGGTGGGGCCGTTCGCGCCCTCGACGATGATGCGCGCGCGCACATGGCCGGCGTTCTCCTTCGTGAGCACGCCGCCCAGGGCCGCGGGGATCAGCACCTCGCAGTCGGCAGTGAGGACCTCGTCATTGCTGCACGCCTCGGCGCCGGTGAAGCCCTTGACGGTTCCGTGTCGTTTCACATGCTCGAACAGCGCCGGAACGTCGAGGCCCTGGGGATTGCGGATCCCGCCGTGCACGTCCGACACCGCGACGATCCGGCCACCGTCCTCGGTCAGGAGTCTCGCCGCGTGGCTGCCCACGTTTCCGAAGCCCTGGATCGCGAAGCGAGTCCCCTTCACCGGAAGGCCCGCGTCCCGGAGGATCTCGCGACAGATGTAGAGCACGCCGCGGCCGGTGGCGGCTTCGCGGCCGCGCGACCCGTACAGATCCAGCGGCTTTCCGGTCACGACCGCGGGCGAGTGGCCATGGAACCGGGAGTACTGGTCCATGATCCACGCCATCACCTGCGGGTTCGTGTTCACGTCCGGCGCGGGGATGTCGCGGGTGGGCCCGATGAAGTCGTGAATCTGGTCCACGTACTTCCGCGTGAGGCGCTCGAGCTCCTTGATGCTCATCTGGGAGGGATCACAGGTGATGCCGCCCTTCGCGCCGCCGTACGGCAGGTTCACCACCGCGGTCTTCCAGGTCATCAGCGAGGCGAGCGAGACGACCTCGTCCGCATCGACGGCCGGGTGATAGCGCAGGCCTCCCTTCATCGGACCCCGGGTGTTGTCGTGCTGGATGCGGTAACCGATGAAGGTGCGGATCTCCCCGGAGTCGAGCTCGATCGAGACCTGGACCTTGACTTCGCGCAGCGGCGTGGCGAGCAGCGTCTCGATGCGCTCGCCCACGTCCATGATTCGCGAGGCTTTGCGGAAGTAGTAGTTCGTCCAGTCGGCCGCGTGGCTCATGTAGGCGGTTCCCCTCTGAAGCGCTGGAGACCTTAACAGAAGGCCGTGCGATAACACGGATAGATGCGCGCCCGAGCCCTCATCCGGTGGACCTTCACCTTGACCGCATGCATCGTGTTCGCCGGGACGATGACTGCCTGTGGCACCACCGAGACCCCGAAGTGCGGCCCGGAGACCTGCGCTTCCGGTTGCTGCCTCTCCGACACGGAATGCGTGCCGCTCCGGGACCAGTCCCATGCGAGCTGTGGCCAGGGCGGAAAAGCCTGCCGCGCGTGTCTCCCGGATGAAACCTGCGGCAGCGCCGGTTGCGTCCGGCGGGTCGACGCGGGAACGGGGGGCTGCGGTCCGGGCACCTGCGCGGGCTGCTGCACCGGCGATGGGTTCTGTGTGGCGCCGTCTCTCCAGGACGACTTCTCCTGCGGTCTCGGCGGGACGACCTGCGCCGCGTGCCTCACCGGCTTCACCTGCGAGGGAGGGGGCTGCGTCTCCACCTCCGACCCCGGCCCCGACGATGCCGGAAGCAAGCCCGACGCGGGGAGCACGCCTGACGCCGGAACGCCTCCCGATGCGGGGACGAAGGCCGCTCTGGGCGCCCCGTGCACGAGCAGCTCGCAGTGTGCGACCGGTCTGTGCCAGCAGCTCGGCTTCAACGGCGGGTACTGCACCCGCTCCTGTCAGTCGGCGGCGGATTGTCCCTCGGGGTCCACGTGCGGGAGCGATCCGAACGGATCCGCCACGAACATCTGCCTGACGACCTGCTCGAGCGCGGGAGGGATCTCCGGCTGTCGCCCCGGTTACGTTTGCGAGAAGCGAGCGACCCTGAATGGCACCCCGGCCTGCGTGCCCGGGTGCAACAGCGTCGCGACCTGCGGGGTCGCGCCCACCTGTGATGGGCGTGGGTTCTGCTGCGGCTCGGAAGGCTTCGCCTGCTGTGACGGGCAGAGCTGCGGAAGCGGGCTGCAGTGCACGTCCGGCTACTGCACCCGGTGTGGGGCCGAGAACGGGCCATGCTGCGCCGGCGGAAGCTGCAGCAACGGACTGACCTGTTCTGGCAACGTGTGCAAGAAGAGCCCGGTCGGTGGATCGTGTGCGCAGGAAAGCGCGTGTCAGAGCGGCAACTGCGTGGAGGTGGCACCCGGGAACACGCCGGGTTGTGACACGGGCCCGTGCTGGCCCGGCGGCTATTGCACCGCCGACTGCACCAACAACACCTGCCCCGCCGGCTCGAGTTGCACGCCCTACCTCAACCGTCCGAACAGCATGTGCGTGGTGAATTGTCCTTCGCCGGGCACGCAGAGCACCTGCCGCGCCGGGTATGTCTGCGACAAGGGATGGATCGAGACCAACCCGAACCAGGGCATCTGCCTCGACGCGTGCAACGCGGACGCGGACTGCAACAGCGTGAACCTCAGATGCAACCAGGGCTTCTGCTGCGGCCAGATCGGCTACCGGTGCTGCGCCGGGAACACCTGTCCGTTCAGCGGAACGTGTCAAAGCGACGGTTACTGCGGGTAGTATCAGGAGCGTCATGTCCCGGCCGCTCAACGCCGTTTCTCCCGATCCTGAAGAGCCACGCGCGCACGCCGACGCACGGGCGGAGGCGAAGGCGAGGGACTCGCTCAAGCTGCTGGCCCGGCGGATCCGTTCGCTGCGCGAAAGGAAGGGGCTCACCCAGGAGGAGTTCTCCCAGCGATGCGGGATCTCCGTGAGCTTCGCCTCGCTGCTCGAGCGCGGTGAGCGGAGCCCGAGCTACGACACGCTGGTCCATGTGGCGTCAGCGCTCGAGGTCTCGCTGCCCGAGCTCTTCCGCGACTTCTCCACCGGCGGCTACGACGACCCCTACTTCGGGCGACTCGTCGACTTCGCCCGCAGCGCCCGGCTCACGCGCGCGC
>JBAWAM010000048.1:0-5542 GCA_049589315.1 Myxococcaceae bacterium | reverse complement strand
AGACGGCACACCGGCGAGGGGGCCCATCGAACAACGTGCCGCCGTCACCTTCCGTACCGAAACCAGACGTCCAGAGCGCGCTCGAACAAGCGAGCGCGCGCGCTCGAAGGCGCACGGGACGGTGACTCACCCGGGATCAGGCGGCGTTCCCTGCCGATGACGCTCCCGACAGGTCGGAGGGTCGGGGGAAGGGGGAGGTCTCGGTGGCGCGGAGGTCGTAGAACAGCGTGAGCGGACCACCGCCGTACCGGATCTTCTCCGACGATGGACGCGGCGCTCCCAGCACGCGCCCGGAGTGATCCATCAGGCCTCTGTAGAAGTGGGGAATCCCGTCCACCTCGTTGAAGGTGACCTCGAAGCAATCGAGGAGCGGCTGGGTGACCGAGACCTGGAGGTAGTTGGTCACGTTGCGGAAGTTCCGCTCAATCCGCGGCAGCGTTCGCCGGGGGCCGAGCATCCGGAGCAAGCCGTACAGGGCCTTACCCATGACGGTCGACGCGTAACCGTCGCTGAAGATCTCGCCCATGCGGTACTCGCGCTCCTCCGCCGTGAGCCCGGGAAACAGCTCGCGCCCGGTCAGGCGAATGGCTTGCGCCCATACGGCAGCGGGATAGGCCGGCTTCAGCTTTCCCGACAGCTCGAGGCCAGCGTCTCGTAACTCCGCGAAAAGTCTGGGGCTGATCTGGTTCTTCAACGTGTGCAGGTAGAGCCCTTCAAAAGCCTGCTCAAACCAGAGTCGCTCCGACATCCGCCAGCTCTCCTGTTGAATTGACGACAATCATCTCGGAGAACCGGCCGGCTCGCAATGTAGACATGCTGACTTTTTCCGCTCAGGGTGTGCGCGCTTGTCGTCGGTTGTGGACTTATGCCACACTCAACCACCGCCAGTTAACAGAAGCTCGATCGGTCCGGCGGTCGTTTCGGGGTGATGGCATGATTGTTGCTGGATTAACCTACCACCTTCTTCATCCCAACCAGCGCGCGTGGGACTCGGAGCTCATCGACGAGGCCTATCGGTGCTGGCGGCGCGTGTGGAGTGACACGCTCGAGGAGCTCGACGGCGTCACCCGGATCTCCTCCGACCAGTTCACGCGACAGCACGAGATCGGCGCGCTCTTCCTCGACAAGCAGTGCATCGGCCTCAGCACTTTCCGCTTCGTCGATCTGCGCGTTCCGTGCATGCGCGACGACTCCTATTTCGAGGTCTGGCCCGAGACGGCGCTGAAGGCGTTGGTGCGCGACGGGCCCCACATCTGCATCGGCAGCCAGCTCACGGTCGCGCCGGAGTGGCGGCGCGGTGCCAGCGGTCTGCCGGTGAAGGACCTCCTCCTCGGGCTCGCTGTCCAGCGGTTCCTGGAGTCCCGCACGAACACCATGACCGGCCTGATGCGGAACAACCGCAACATGAACGAGCTGGCCTATCGACTCGGCGCGGAGCCGCTCATGCGCGGCTCGACCCTGCACGGGGTCGAGGTGGATCTGGTCGCGTTCCGGCGTCACCGCCAGATGCTCTGGGCCGATGACCCCAAGCTTCAACGCCTCCAATCCGGACTCTGGGAGCGCGCTCGAAAGGAGATGCACAATGAAGAAAACGTTGCGTGAGTGTCTGTCTCAGATTGGTGCTGCGGTCGAGTCGTTCGACTGGACGGACCGGGTTTCGTACGGCGACTGGCTGGCGCAGACCTACTTCTACGTGCGGCACTCGACGCGCCTGCTCGCGTCTGCCGCCGCGCGCTTTGACTTCTCCGAGCACGGAGACGCGCTCCACCATCGGTTCGGCGTTCACATCAGCGAGGAGAAGAAGCACGAGCTGCTCGCGCTGCACGACATCAAGGCCATTGGCCTGACGTTCGAGCAGTTCCCCGAGCGCCACAGCACGCGCAGCTTCTACGAGCCCCAGTACTACAAGGTCGAGCACCAGGATCCCCTGTCGCTGTTCGGATACATCCTCGTGCTGGAGGGGCTTGGCATCGTCCGCGGACGGTGGATCGCCGAGCGGGTCGAGACCTCCTTCGGGAAGGCCTGCGCGACCTTCGTCAAGGTTCACGCCGAGGACGATCCCGACCACCTCGACAAGGCGTTCAAGATCCTCGAGGGCGTCAACCAGGCCCAGCAGGACCGCATCGAGCTCAACATGCACCAGACGACCTTCAGCTACCTCGCGCTGCTCGCCGAGATCCAGCGCAGCCGGAAGAGCTGAACGACGCCGGGCCTGCCGTTCGCCCCACGCGGGGCAACGAGCAGGCCCGGATTGTCATGCGCTGCGACAGCCTGGCCTAGAAGACCAGCGTCAGCTTCCCGTTGATCGTCGGGTCGAGCGAGGCCTTCTCGTTGGCGGTGCAGATGTCGATGCGCGAGGTGCCCCTGCCCTTGAAGGCGCCGCCGGTGTCAACGACGCGGAACTCGATCTGGCGGCCGTATTTCGCCTCCAACTCGGCGATCCGGAGCTTCGTCCCGTACGGGAAGGCCTTCGAGTCCATCGCGACGGAGACGTAGGGCGCCTTGCCGGCCAGGTAGGCCTGGAGGGTGTAGAGCTTGTGACCCTTGCGGTCGACATAGCCGCCCTCCATCAGTGAGCTGTCCGGGTAGTAGCCGGTGCCTTTCGCGGAGTAGCGCTTGCCCTGCGGCGCGTCCGGAGCCGGAGTCACGTTGGAGGTGGACGCGCCATTGGCCTCGATCCACTGGTCGCGCTGGAAGGCCCCCGAACTTGCCTGGGCATTGCCGATCGCTGCGCGGGTCTTCTGCCCCACGATGCCGTCTACCCCGAGGCCCTTGTCCCGCTGTAACGCGACCACCGCGGCGTAGGTGCGCGGCCCGAAGATGCCCGGGCCGGTGTTCATCTGCGCCTGGGTCATGTAGCCGAGCCGAACGAGCTCCTCCTGAAGGCGCTTCACGTCGACGCTGCGGTCACCGCGCTCGAGAGACGATGAGAATCCAATCGAGGATGCGTTCCGGATCGCCTGAACGGCCACTGAGAGCTCCTTTGCGTCGAGGTGTCTCTCTCAGTTCTCGATGCCTTTCGTCCGGGAGTTGCGCGCAGCAGCGAATATTCTCAATCACCCGGATCGAACGCTGTCGCCGATCCATTTCAGGTACGGCGCATGCGCCGCGTCGATGGCGATCTGGACGACCTCGGGGCACTCATAGGGGTGAAGCTCCACCGTCCGCGCGCGCAGCCGCTCGAACAGAACCGCCGTCGTCTTCAGGATCAGCAGCGACTCGCCCTCGTCACTGATCTTCCCCTCCCACCGGAAGATCGACCGCAGTCGGGGAACGATGTTCCCGCACGCCGCGAGCTCTTCCTCGACCAGGGTCCGAGCGATCTCCGCTGCCTTGTCTTCGGAGGGGGCTGTCACCAGCACCAGGATGGCATCCGTCATGAGTCTCAGGCTGGGTCGCTCACAGGTGCCCGTCAAGCAGGCGCGCGAGCGACGAGCGCCGGGTGTCGGTTGTGCAAGCCCCCGGAGTCGCCAACCTTCAGACGCGAACCCGCAGACGCAAACCCGCCGCCGGAGGTTGCGAGTCATGGCCGCGTTGGAACTCCTGATGAACCAGCACCGACACGCCGCAGACCTGCTCGAACGCATTCGCGCCGCCAGTGCCCACGAGAAGGTGCGTTACATGGGGGACCTCGCCGAAGCGCTCACCGTCCACGCGGCACTCGAGGAGCGGTACTTCTATCCGTTCCTTCGCGAGCGGGGGTTCAGCGACATGGTCGATCGCGCCCTCATCCAGCATGCCGACACGCGCCGGCTGGTGGCCGAGATGCTCAGCATGAAGAAGAGCGACCCGAGGCTCGAGGACACGTGCTTGTCGCTCGACCACGCCGTACGCAAGCACATCGAGCTGGAGGAGAAGGAGGTCTTTCCGCGCATTCGCGGCTTCGCCGAAGAGCTCAACGAGGTCGGGCGCCAGATGGCAGAAGGGCTTCGCCGCCTGAAGGACGAGGAGCTCCTCGAGTTCGCCGAGCAGCAGCAACTCCCGGCGGTCTGACCGCGCGGACTAACCCGGGACGTTGCGGAGGAAGTCGGCGACCTGGGCGAAGCGCTGATCGAGAAAGCGCCTCAGATTGCCAGTCACGCCCGCTTCGTCCAGGGCGACCTGCATGCAGTGGAGCCACGCATCGCGCATCTTCACGTCGACCGGGACCTGGCCGTGACGCATCCGGAGCCGGGGATGGCCGTGCTTCGCCATGTACTCCTGGGGCCCGCCGAGCCAGCCGATCAGGAAGAGCCCGAACCGTTCGCGCATCCCCGGATCGACCTTGCCGGGCGCGATGCACTGGTGGAGCGCGGTGAGCTCGGGCTCGAGGCGCTCCATCGCGTCATAGAAGCGCTCCGCAATCGCACGCACCGCCTCGGGACCTCCGAGGGCGGCGTAGGGCGGGTTCTCCAGTGAGATCTCCTGGTCGGACATGGCGACGATGAGTGCCATCGAGCGGCGCTTCGCGCAACGCCCTGTGCTCGCTCGCTAGTAGTCCTTGCTCCAGATCAAGTCAGCGCCGCCGGAGAGCGCATCGCCGTACTCGGTCTCCAGGCTCCAGCGTGGGCTGAGCTGGTACTCCAGCCGGAAGCTGTGCTTGTTCTCGTTGCGGCTCTCGTCGGCGCCCGGCCGGAGCTGGTAGCCCACGTAGAGGTCGTCCGTGAGGTACATGCCCGCCTGGCCGCTCGCGTCGGCGAGCCCGTGCTCGCCCACCTCGAAAGAGAGGTCGAGCGGGATCTTCGTGCCGATCACCCGCTTGAGCTGTGACGCCATGTAGGCCGTCGCGACGGTGGCGGCTTCGGCGCCGCCCATCGAGGCCCCGGTGCCGCGCTTCAGCGTGCGCCCGCCGGTGGCGAGGAGCGTGTAGATCTCGGATTCGGACAGCGCCGGCTTCGAGTTCACCTTGATCGAGATGTCCGAGCCCCTGCCGCGGATCGTCGTGAACACGCTGATCTGTTCGCGCTCGTTGGTGTGCTGGGCGACGATGTTGATGATGGGCGCTCCGGGCGTTCCGTTGAATGCAATCTGTGAATCCTTCAGCACGTCGAAGCGGCGCCCGAGGACGTCGACCCGTCCCTGAAGGAACCAGATCTCTCCCTCCATTCTCGTCTGTTCCGCGACGACGATCTTGAAGCCATACGAGAAGCGAAGCTCGGTGTTCAAGTCGGTGCCCTTCACCCAGATGTTCTTCGGGGCGTGGACGATGAGGGTGAAGCGGAGCGCGTCCTCTCTGGCGGCGTTGCCGTCGGTCGTATCCGCCAGCGCCTCGGCCGCGGCCTTCGCCTCCGAAGCCTGCTTCGCCGCGCCCTGTTTCCGGTACACCGGCTCGCCGTTGCGCACGAGCTCGACGCCCCTGGGACGATCGAGCGCCTGCAGATTCTTGCTTCGCACCTCCGGGAGCTCGACGTGCATCTCGGGGATAGCGAGATCGTCGATCTGAACGTGCCAGCCCTCCACCTTGCCGTTCAGCTGGAAGCGGCCCGTGATGAGCGCCTTGAGCTGGTCGTCCACGATCGTCGGGAACTGCTCCAGCTCACCGCTCCCCCGGAGCAGGTAGAGC
>JBAWAM010000047.1:0-13948 GCA_049589315.1 Myxococcaceae bacterium | reverse complement strand
GGTCGTGGGTCCGCATCTCCGCAGGACCGGCCTACAACGGAGCGGCCGCGGGTGTCCGGGGCGGGCTGACGGTGATCCCGTTCCAGTGGCCCGTCCGACCGACGCTCAGCGTCTCGGCCGGCCACTTTCCCGAGGGCGACGCGCGCGGACTCATGCGCCTCGTCAGCGGCGCGGGCTTTCCTGGCGACCAGGTGCTCTCGCGGCTTCAGTACGACTACGCCAGCGCCCAGCTCGGCCTCGAGATCGGCTCGGCGCGCGGCGCGTCCTTCACCCTACGCGGCGGATTGAGCCGCGTTCATGTTCGCCTGCCCGGGTTCGAGGAAGCCGCTCGGGTCGCGCTCGCGGATCCAGAGCTCACCGCCTCCGTACCGGAAGCCGACCTGCTCGTTCCATCGCTGCAGCTCGGCCTCCTCGTCTACTTCGGAGGCTGACCTTGCGCGTCGCCCTGTTCGTCCTGGTGGCAGTATTGGCAGGCTGTGGGCCGCTGGTCGAAGGAGAGCTCGAACTGAAGGAGCTCTGCCGTGACGTCGAGTCGCGCGACATCCCTGCCGTGCCGATCGAAGTCCAGGGAACCTGGTCCTGGGACTCGGAGTGGGAGCCGCCCGAGCTGTCGATGCCTGGTGGTGTCGATGCGCAGCTCGAGCTCGTGCAAGTCGATCTGATTCCCGGAGGGGATCTCGGGAATCTCGACTTCGTCAACGCCGCGGACGTGCAGATTGCGCGGATCGATGGCGCGCGGATCGGTGCGATCGCCTGGAACCATCCCGAAGGTCAGGTGGTGGAGAGCATCTCGCTGGAACCACCCAATGACCTCGATCTGGCGCAGCTCGCAACCGGGGAGAGCTCGCGCGTGACCACCACGCTCACCGGGACACTTCCGACCCGCGCGTGGAGCCTGACCGTGCGCGCCTGCTATCGCGTCGGGCTCCGCTACGCGTGGGATCCGCTGTAGATCAGCGTCAGGTATTTGACGAAAGCAGCAGGTGCTGGCGAAGTCGCCGGATGAATCGACACCTACTGCTGGCTTCCATCTTGATGGCTTCGTTCGTCTTCGCGTGCGGATCGAAAGATCAGCCGCCCGCCGAGAACACGTCCGACGCAGGCACCCAGGCCGACGCTGGCGCCACGACCGACGCGGGTGAAGAGCCGGATGCCGGAGAAGAGCCCGACGCCGGTGAGCAGCCGGATGCGGGCGAGATCCCGGACGCAGGCGAGCAGCCGGATGGTGGAGATCCGCAGAGCAGCATGACCGAGTGCTTGTCGAACGCGGAGTGCGTGAACCCTGCGGAGCGGTGCGAGTCCATCCCGGACGAACTGTTCGGCCAGTGCATGCTGGGGGAGCGCGGAACGGGAGCGCTCGGCGCTTCATGCAGCCAGCCCCATGGCTGCGCCAGCGGGGTGTGCATCAACGATGAGTTCTGCACGCAGCCGTGTGAATCCGACGACGACTGCGCGGCGCCGCTCGCCCGCTGCAACGGCTTCCTCCAGATGTGCATCCCGGAGTAGTCCGGAGCCGTAGTGGGCGCGTGAGTCCGAACGGGTTTTCACAGGCGCGGTGGTGCTCTGACCCGCGCCTGGCACAGTCGCCTGCCCATCGCGGTCGACTTCAACACCATCGACGCGTCGGTCCGTCGCGCAGCGAGAGCTTCGACGCCGGGAGCCTCAGGGAATCTCGAAGGGGTTGGGGACCCACGTTCGCTGAGCGGAGGCTCGCCCCTAGGCGTAGACCGGAGGCGGCGGAGCGACCACGTTGCCCTTGGCCGGGTCCTCATTCACGAGTGTGTAACGGATGGTTTCCGCACCCTCCATGTCGTCATTGAATTCAGCGAATTCGTCGGGCGGCATCGTTTGGCAACCCGCGCTATTCACATTCTCGTCGTCGCCCTGGTGCCAGATCATCGTCTCGCCGCCCGGACCCGTCGCGCCGTCGTTGAACTTGCCGTCGCGGTTGATGTCGTACTCCGCCTCGACTTTCGCGCCGGCGAGCATTCCGTAGGTATCTCCATCACCGGTGGTGATGAACTTCCGCAGCGACCAGTTGTGCTCCAACTTGTAGTGGCCGGGGGGGAGTCGCCCGAGCTCGCCGTTTCCATCCCCGTTCACGTCGCGGGTGTGCTGCTCGGTGTCGACGTACTGAGAGGTCGGCTCCGTGTTGCACTTATAGGAACGGACGTGCTTTCGACCCTCGTCGTCCTTCCAGACCAACACCGCGACGTCGTCGTACTCGCCCTTTCCGCCATTCGCGCGGGTGTCGGTCGGCCTGCGGATCGCGATCAAGTTTCGAGCGTCGGGGCTCTCGTCGAACGTGCCGCCGTTCGCATCGATCAACTTGCGGTAGTAGTCGTACTCGTATTCCTCCCTCGATGGGTCGGGCTCGGCGGGCTTTCCCAGTTCCCCCGGAGCGATGACATCGGGCTCGGGACTGGCTTCGAGGGCAACCGGATTCAGTTCGACCGGCGCCGGTTTCGATTCGATGAAACGGTCCTCGTACGCGCTGTTCGAGGTCGGCGTCGGTTTTGCCGTGACCGGACCAGTGACGTTGTTCCAGCTGCTGCGCACCACCGCTCTACCGATTTCCCTGATACCCATGGTCGGTTCTCCGCGAAACAACGGAGCCCAGACGCTCCGTCTGATCGATCTTCGCGACCCGGGCGAGCAGGTTGCCTGAATGCGACTCCAGTACAGGGTGGTGTTCCTGCGCATCGTCGAGGTCACTCGACGATCGAATGTTCACCGAGGGTAGTACGGCAGCGTCGCTCGCCGATGCTCACCCGAGTTGAGGCTCCTCCGTATACGCGCGGAAGCCC
The DNA here is from genome assembly GCA_049589315.1 of Myxococcaceae bacterium. GTDB lineage: Bacteria > Myxococcota > Myxococcia > Myxococcales > Myxococcaceae > JBAWAM01. Next base: position 11,141 of record JBAWAM010000047.1, on the reverse strand, counting down.
TCCACCTCCTCGAGTCGGGCGTCGACATATCCCCAGTGCTCGACGTCCACGCGATATTGCCCCTTGGCGATCAGCATCCCGCGGCAGTAGCGCTTCTGTGAGGGGACGTTCTCCAGGTTTCTCGCGCGCTCCATCAGGTCCATCCACACCCAATCGGGGACGTGGTCACGCTGGCCCGGGTAGCTGAACCGGTAGAACACCAGGTGCGCGAGCAGCACCTCCCAGTGCGACCCGAAGCGCCACAGCAGGTGCTTCCAGTCCATCTGCTTGCCGCGCGCGAGGATGAGGTGGTTGATGTCCGCGCCATCGAAGCGCTCGCGTTCGCAGACGAAGGCCTTGGACCAGATGATCTCTTCCGGCGGGGCGACGAGGATGGGCGTGCCGTGAACCACCCCGGGGCTGGCCCGCTCGATCCAGAGGTCGTCCACCACGGCCACCCCGTTCCCCGAGCTGAAGATCAGGTCCGCGAAGTAGTCGTCGCTGGCGTGGGCCTTGGCGATCCACACAGGGTTGGACATCTCGGTCCGGAAGCCCACTTCGGAGAGGGTCTCCAGGGCCCGGTCCACGTGCTCGCGCTTGAGGAAGAGGTCGAGGTCCTTGGTTTCCCGATAGATCCCCGTGTACAGGTGCAGGGCATAGGCCCCGGCCACCACGAAGGGGATCTCCGCGTTCTTGAGGCTCGAGATCGCGAGGAGGTGGGCTCCCCGTTCCATCGCTGGCCGCTGATCGGGCTGCATGGCTGGAGGAGGCGGTCGCTTCACACCCTCCTCCTGCTCGCCCGCCACGGTACGTTCTCTGGTCTCCTCGCTCATGCTCCCCTCGGACAAGGACCAGTCTGCAATCTACGCAGCAGATCCGTCTGTTGCAGGGGAGTGCCCGGTCGGTAGCCCGGTGGACGCTCTTGCCCGGACTCAGGACACCTGGATCACGACCTTGCCCCGGGCGTGTCCTTCTTCGAGGTAGGCCAGGGCCTCGGGCACCTTCTCCAGCGGATAGGACCGGTCGATGACCGAGCGCACGGACCCGTCTGCCAGTCGGTCGCGCAGGAACTCCAGGTCACTCCGATCGCTCTTCATGGTCACGAAGCCCAATCGCTTGCCGCTGCCCAACGAGACAAGGGGGCTCAGGAAGATCGCTTCTGCCATCTGTTTGCCGGCCCCACCCGTCATCAGAAAGCGCCCCCCGGGCGACAGGGCGCGCTTGTAGTCGTTCAGCGGATGGTAGCCGTTGGCCGCCAGAATCAGGTCGTAGCGCTGTTCGGCCCGGGTGAAGTCGTCACGCGTGTAGTCGATCACGTGGTTGGCACCCAGCGAGCGGGCCAGCTCCAGGTTGCGGGGGCTGCACACCGCCGTGACCTCCGCGCCCAGGGCTCTGGCCAGCTGCACGGCGAAGGTGCCCACGCCGCCCGAGGCCCCGTTCACCAGCACGCGCTCTCCCGACTGGAGGCGGCCTTCCCGGCGCAGGCCCTGCACGGCCGTCACACCGGCCAGCGGTGCCGCCGCGGCCTCCTCGAAGCCGATGTTGGCGGGCTTCAGAGCCAACACGCCTTCCGGGGCGCAGACCCGCTCGGCGAAGGCGCCCCAGCCGCTGCTGCCCAACTCGCCCATCACCTCGTCCCCGGCCTTGAAGCGAGTCACGCCGGGCCCCACGGCCTCGACCACGCCGGCCAGATCGCAGCCCAGCACGTTGTGGCGCGGCTTGAAGAGGCCCACCGCGAATCTGGCTATGAAGGGGTCGGCCCGCAGGATGTGCCAGTCGGCCGCGTTCATCGCGCAGGCCCTCACGCGCACCAGCACCTGGCCGGTGCCGGGCACGGGATCGGGTCGCTCCTCGAGCTTCAGGACGGAGGGGGATCCATACTCGTAGAAGGTGATCGCGCGCATCAGGTCAGGGCTCCGGGCTCGAGAGTTTGAAGGCGGGTGACCGCCCCTCTACGTATGGCTGAACGCCCGATTGCCTGCGAATGTCTTCCGGTTCGCGGCGCTACTGCAGCCGCGCGATGAACACGCCGGAAGGTCCCGCGGCCACCGCGGTCCTTCCGGCGAGATAGACCCGGCGCAGCTCGACCGGCGAAGGAAGTCCCTCGCTCGCGCTGCGCCAGGTCGCGCCGCCGTCATCGGACACGAACACGCCGCCTGAAGTCGCCGCCAGCGCCCGAGAGCCCGAGACGAAGAAGGCGTACGCGGACGTGCCCAGCGACACCGGGTGGAAGGTGCTCCCGTAGTTGTCCGAGCGCTGCTCACCCTCCTCCGTGGTCGAGACGAGCACGTACGCGTCTCCGGCGGCGAGGTCGATCACCTCGCCCTTCAGCGCCGCCGCGGTCCAGGTCGCCCCCGCGTCATCGGAGCTGAACAGCCCGCCGAACCCGGCGCTCGCGTCGCCCACCGCGAACAACCGCTGCGCGGACGGAGACGCCACCAGGGCGCGGACCGGGTGCGCGAAGAACGCCGCGGTCCCCTGCGCTGCGGTGCGGCGGGACCAGGTCACACCGCCATCTCGCGAGCTGTACAGCCCGGCAGTGGCCGCTGATCCCGAAGCAGCCACGAGCAGCTCACCACTCCGGCGGAACAGGGCGGACAACGGCAGGGCCGGCGCGGTCTCGATGCGCTTCCACGGGTCGTCGGCGAAGCGCAGCGTGTACAGCGCGCCCGTGCCCGCGTTCACGTCCGCGGTCGTCACGTAGAGCGCCCGGTCGAACACCGCGACGGTGCCGAACACCTCCGAGGCCGACCTCCCCTCGGGCTCGAACGCGCGCCAGGCGCCGCCCTCGAGTGGACGCACGTGGAGGGACGACGCGCCGCCGACCTCTACGATTGCGAAGAGATGCCCGTCGTGGTGCGCGAGCTTCCGAACGGCCGCGCCGGCGGGGAGCCCATCGCCCGCGGCTTCCCAGCGCCCGAGCCGGATCGCATCCGGTCCCGCGTCAGGGAGCGTGGGCCCCACGGGGGGATCCACCTCCTGCCACTCGGCCACCCCCGTGCATGCGCTGAACGAGAGGAGGACCGCGATGAGCCAGGCTCGAAACAGGCGGGACATCCCCATCAATGCTTGAGAGCGGATCGCACCACGTCCGTTCCGTGCCAGCTCCGGCGCGGCAGGCGCATGCGGAACAGCGTCCCTCGCTCCAGGTTCGAGTGGACCTCGACCGTGCCGCCGGACGCCGTGGCGATCTCCCGGACGATGTAGAGCCCCAGCCGCAGTCCAGAGAAGCTCGTCTCCGATTCACTGGACGAGCCGCTTCGGCAGAACGGCTCGAACAGGCGGGACTGCAGATCGGCCGGGATCGGCTCGCCCTGGTTGTGGACCCCGAGAACGGCGATGGCCTCGTTGGTGTCACAGGTGAGGGTGACCGGCTGCGAGGGGTTGCCGTAGCGGAGCGCATTCGCGAGCAGGTTCCCCAGCGCCTGGGCGAGGCGATCCTCATCCCACAGGCCCGTGCCGTCGCCGAAGAGCTGAAGCCGGATCTCCCGCCCCGGATAGGAGAGCGCGAACTCCTGCACCATCCGACGGCAGACCGCGTGGAGGTTCATCGGCCGAGGGTTGACCTTCAGCGCAGTGCCCGTGCGCGTCTGGGTGAAGTCCAGGACGTCGCGGATGAGGCGGCTCATCCGTTCGGTGCTGATGCCAACCTGCGCCAGCAGGCGCCGCTCGCGGTGTCCTGCGTTCGAGCCGGGCTGCATCTGGGCGAGGAGCAGCTGCTGAAGCGGGCCACGGACGTCCTGGCTGAGGATCGAGATCAACCGTTCCCTCGACGCGCCGACCAGCGCCAGCCGGCGGAGCTCGAGCTGGGACACCACCTGTCGTCCGAGCGTGCGCAGCGCGTCGAGCTGGTGCGGCTTCAGCTCGCGAGCATCGCGGTCGAGGACGCACAGCGTTCCAAGCGCGTGCTCTTCGCGATTCACCAGCGGAACGCCGGCGTAGAAGTTCAGGCCCAGCTGCTCGACCGTGGGCGAGCTCGCGAACCGCGCGTCCCTGGACAGGTCCGGGACCACCAGTGGGTCATGTCCAAGGATGGTGTTGGAGCACGGTCCGTTCGCCGAGCGCGGCGTGTGCGGAAGATCGAGGCCGACGCGGGCTTTGTACCATTGGCGCTCGCCGTCAACGAGGGTGATGGCCGCAACCGGGCAGTCGCAGATCTGCGCCGCAAGGCGGGCCAGGTCATCGAACTCGGCCTCAGGGGGCGTATCCAGAACGTTGTAGGTCCGAAGGGCGTCCAACCTCGCCGGTTCATCGTCCTGGACAGGGAACTGCGCTGACAAGAAAGGCCCCCTTGGATGCTTCGACCCGACGATCTATCGAGAGTGGCCTCCTGTAAATCGAGAAAGTCACCGAACTGCTGCGGCTGCCCGCCCGGTCCGGCGTCGGTCGCCGGGTCGATTCCTGAATCGACGCGCACCCAAAGAAAAAGGCCGCCCGGATCACGCGTCCGAGCAGCCCTTTCGAATCAGCATTCAGCCCACCAACTAGTACCGGTAGTGCTCCGGCTTGTACGGCCCCTCCACCGGGATGCCCAGGTACTTCGCCTGCGTCTCGGACAGCTTCGTGAGCTTCACGCCCAGCTTGTCGAGGTGCAGCGCGGCGACCTTCTCGTCCAGCTTCTTGGAGAGCATGTGCACGCCGAGCGCGTGCTTCTCGTTGAACAGGGCGATCTGCGCGAGCACCTGGTTCGAGAACGAGGTCGACATCACGAAGGACGGGTGACCTTCGGCGCAGCCCAGGTTCACCAGGCGGCCCCGCGCGAGCAGGATGATCCGGCGACCGTCCGGGAAGGTGAACTGATCCACCTGCGGCTTGATCTCCGTCTCCTTGATGCCGGCGTAGCTCTCCAGCCAGCGCACGTCGATCTCGATGTCGAAGTGGCCGATGTTGCAGAGGATGACCCCGTCCTTCATCTTCTCCATGTGCTCGCCGCGGATGATGTCGCGGCAGCCCGTGGTGGTGACGAAGATGTCGGCGATCGAGGCCACCGCCTCCATCGTGTTGACCTCGAAGCCCTCCATCGCCGCCTGCAGCGCGTTGATCGGGTCGATCTCGGTCACGATCACCCGGGCGCCGTAGCCGCGCAGCGAGTGGGCGCTGCCCTTGCCAACGTCACCGTAGCCCGCGACCACCGCGACCTTGCCCGCGAACATCACGCCGGTGGCGCGCTTGATCCCGTCGGCGAGCGACTCGCGGCAGCCGTACAGGTTGTCGAACTTCGACTTGGTCACCGAGTCGTTCACGTTGATGCACGGCGCCTTCAGGGTGCCGTTCTTGAACATCTCGTAGAGCCGGTGGACGCCCGTGGTGGTCTCCTCGGAGATGCCGCGGATCGGGTCCGGGCCGCTGAAGAGCTGCGGGTGCTTGTGGTGGATGTGGAGCGTCAGATCCCCGCCGTCGTCGAGGATCATGTTCGGGCCCTTGCCGCCCTCGAACGCGTAGATCTGCTGCTCGAGGCACCACTCGTACTCCGCCTCGGACTCGCCCTTCCAGGCAAACACGGGGACGCCGCGCGCCGCGATCGCCGCCGCGGCCTGGTCCTGCGTCGAGTAGATGTTGCAGCTCGTCCAGGTGACCTCGGCGCCGAGCTCGAGCAGCGTCTCGATCAGCACCGCCGTCTCGATGGTCATGTGCAGGCAGCCGGCGACGCGGGCGCCCTTCAGCGGCTGCTGCGGGCCGTACTCCTTGCGCAGCGCCATCAGCCCGGGCATCTCCGCCTCGGCGAGGGCAATCTCCTTGCGGCCCCAGTCCGCCAGGGAGATGTCCGCGACCTTGTACTTCTGGGCCGGCTGCGTACCCGCGCCGACTGCAACCGACTTCGCCTGAATGCTCATGCGTTGCTCCGTGACTCAGATGACTCTGCTGAACTCTGGAAACTGAAGCGGGCCCGCTCGTCACGGGCCCGGCTCACTGCTCAACCGTTCCTGCGCCTATCAGCTCTCGGTGCCGACCGCCCGGAGCCGCGGCCGGCTCGCGCCGACCGCCTCCCGCAACGCATCCTTCTTGTCGGTGCGCTCCCAGGTGAACTCCTTCTCCGGGCGCCCGAAGTGACCGTAGGCCGCCGTCTTCTGGTAGATGGGCCGCAGCAGGTCGAGGTGCTCCACGATCTCGCGCGGCTTGAGGCCGAAGACCTGACGCACGGCCTGGGCGATCTTCTGCTCCGGCACCGTGCAGGTTCCGAAGGTCTCCACCATCACCGAGACCGGGTCGGCCACGCCGATGGCGTAGGTGACCTGCACCTCGCAGCGATGGGCCAGGCCCGCGGCGACCACGTTCTTGGCGATGTAGCGGCCCATGTACGCCGCCGAGCGATCCACCTTCGAAGGGTCCTTGCCGGAGAACGCGCCGCCGCCGTGACGGCCCATGCCGCCGTAGGTGTCGACGATGATCTTGCGGCCGGTCAGGCCGGAGTCGCCCATGGGGCCGCCGATGACGAAGCGGCCGGTCGGGTTGATGAAGAACTTGGTCTTCTTGTCGAGCAGCTTCGACGGGAGGACCTTGAGGATCACGTCCTCCATCACCGCCTCCTTGATCTGCTTGTTGGAGACGTCATCGGAGTGCTGGGTGGAGAGCACCACCGCGTCGATGCGGCGCGGGCTCCCGTCCTTGTACTCGACGGTGACCTGGCTCTTGCCGTCCGGGCGCAGCCAGCGGTGGCTCTTGCGGCGGACGTCGGCGAGCCGGCGGGTGAGCAGGTGGGCGTACTGGATCGGCGCGGGCATCAGCTCCGGCGTCTCGTCGACGGCGTAGCCGAACATCATTCCCTGGTCGCCGGCGCCCTGCTCCTTCTTGTTGTCCACGCCGCGGGCGATGTCCTGCGACTGGCCCTCGATCGCGACCATCACGCCGCAGGTGTGGCCGTCGAACCCAATGTCCGAGTGGGTGTAGCCGATCCGGCAGATCGTCTCGCGGACGATCTTCGGGATCTCCACATACGTGTTCGTCGTCACCTCGCCCGCGACGATGGCGAGGCCTGTCTTCACGAGCGTCTCCACGGCGACGCGCGCCTGCGGATCCTTCGTGAGAATGGCGTCCAGCACGCCGTCGCTGATCTGGTCGGCCACCTTGTCCGGATGACCTTCGGTGACGGATTCCGAGGTGAAGAGAAAGTCCTTCTGCATGATCGAACCCACTCGTGGGAAAGAGGCGGCGCACAGTAACGAGGCCCCCTTTGGGTGTCAAACGACGTATGAACATACGACGATGCCGCTTGCTTCCAGCGGCCTGGATGCTCCCCGGGCGGCCGGCCGCGGCGGTGGCAACCAGCACGCGGGGGCGCCTGGAGTCCTCGAGGCCTAAGGTGCGAAACCTCGGCCGGGCCCTGGTGTATGAGCCGTTCATGAGTTTCAGCCGCGTCGTCGCCCTCCTCGCCTGCGCCGCCCTCGTCGGCTGCGCCACCACGCCTCCTCCCGCGCCCGCGAAGGCGCCCGAGCCCCCGAACCCAGAGGTCGTCGCGCTTCACTTCGGTTGGAAGCCGGGGATGAAGGCAACGGTCGAGACGAGGAACGAGCGCGTGAATGGCCCGCGGACGCAGGAGACGACGGTCCGCGCTTCCCTCGTGGTCCAGCAGGTCGCGGACGGCCTCGCCCTGACGTCGCCCGAAGTGGAGGTGGAGGGGGGCGTCGAGTTGCCGGGAATGAAGGACTTGACGGCCGCCGCGGCCAAGGCCCACCTCATTGTGGACGCTGATGGGAAGCCTGTGCGGGTCGAGGGGATCGAGGAACTGAAGCAGGCAGTGGACGCGTTCCTGGCGGCGACGCCGGCGCCTCCCGCCGCTGTGGAGTCGCTGAAGGCCTCCATGAGCAGGCAGGCCATCGAAGCGAAGGAGTTCGATTCGTGGAACCAGCTCGTCGGCTTCTGGAACGGCGGCGAGTTGAAGCTGGGCGCTACCTACGAGCTCCCGCCACAGCCCACGCAGGCAGCGAACGGCGCAACCTTCGAGATGTCGATGCGCTATGGCGCGAAGGAGCGGGTTCCGTGCACGGAGGGCAGTACGGAGTCGCGCTGTGTCCTGCTCGAGGCGGTCTCCACTCCGGAGCCGAAGAGCCTGGAGGTTGCGATGTCGGCCTTCCTCGGGCCGCTGCTCCAGAGTCTCGTCGCGCAAAGGATCGAGTCGTCCGGGATGTCGATGTCGACCACCTTCACCGTGATCGCCGAGCCGGACACGCTGGTGCCCCACCGCTTCGAGTGGAGCCGCATCCTGCGGATGAACCTCCGACTTCCGAACGGCGAGGAGCACCCGTTCGAGAGTCGCGATTCCGTGGTCCGCACCTACACCTGGTAATCACGCCTCCCAAGTGGAGGCTCGGACTCTCCGATCCCGCCGGCCACCCGCCGATGCGCTGACGGAGGGGTGACGGAGTCCGACGCGCCCTGAGCCGGGCCGACCTGGTCGACCCAGCCCAGGACGGAGAGGCTGCGCATCACCGATGAAGCCGCCCGCGTTCAGGAAGCTGCCGGAAAGGTGGCGACGCGGCGCCGCTACGGGGACGTGAGCTCGCTCTCCGTCTGGTCCGAAATCCTCGTCCCCGCGCCCTCGGTGGCGGTAGCCGTCAGCGTCACTGCGATCTTCGTCGCCGGGGAGGTCGGGATCGGCTCGGCGGAGACCACCTTCAGCACCTTGGTCTCCCCGTCCTTCCATGCCTCGGTCGTGCAGGTCTTCGCGGTGGAGACCGTCTGGCCGTCTTCAGCGATCCAGGTGGCCTCCGCGCAGACCTCCTGCACCTCCTGCACCTGCGCCGCCCCGCCGAGGACGGCCACGGTGACATCCGCCTCGACCTCGACGCGGTCGTCCGCCAGACGGCTGGCGCGGACGTCGTCCAGCGTGATCCCCACTTGTTGACCGCACGCCGAAGCCATGAGTGCCAGAGCGACTGCCGAAACAGAAAGTGCCTTACGCATGTTGAATCTCCCGTTGTGGTGTGGCGGCCGTTCGAAATGCAACGGTCGGACCAACCACAAAACCTTGTTGTTTCAATAGGTTGGAGTTCCGATGGTCCCGGCGAACGGCGCTGACCCGACAATCCTGTCCGGCGGATCACAGACCCATGACATCGATGTCAGACATGCGCCTTGCGGCCATCATCGGCGCGGAGGCTTCCCCGTAGGCTTGCAACGAGCTACGAGGCCTCGCGCGCGCGTGGGCCTGGCGGTCGACTACGAGTCCCGCTCAGCGGCTGCGGCCTCGCGGAGCTTGTCCTTCTTGCTCTTCCGCTTCCCCTTCACGCCGCCGTTCTGATCCAGGACCGGCGTGGCGACCTCGGTCGGCTCGAACCCAGCAATCTGTTCGCGCACGAGCTCGAGGCGGTGCCGTCGTTCAATCAGTCGGAATTGGGCGCCGGTGTCTGCGGAGATGAAGCTGATCGCCATGCCCTTCTCACCGGCACGGCCCGTGCGGCCGATGCGGTGCAGGTAATCCACGGCCGATCGCGGCAAATCGTAATTCACGACCGCCGGCAGCTGCACGATGTCGAGGCCGCGCGCCGCGACGTCGGTGGCGACGAGGACACGGACGCGCTTCGCCTTGAAGTCGACGAGTGCCTGCGTGCGTGCCCCCTGACTGAGGCCGCCGTGCAAGGCGGCCGCGGTGATGCCGGCACGGTTCAGCTTCATCGCGACATGGTCTGCGCCGTAGCGACTGGCCACGAAGACGAGGACGTGGGACCACGCGTGGGTCTCCAGGAGATGACGCAACAGCAACGTGCGCTTTCCCGCGTCCACGTCGATGGCTCGCTGGACGATGAGGTCAGCAGCGGCAGGCACCGAGCCCGCATCGAAGGCGACCCGGATGGGCTCGCGCAGGAGCTGTTCGGCGAGCACCTGCACAGCCGGCGGGAACGTGGCGGAGAACAGGAGATTCTGGCGACGTGAGGGGAGAAGCGCGAGGAGCCGCGCGAGCTCGTCGGCAAAGCCCAGGGAGAACCGCCGATCGGCCTCGTCGAGCACCAGCGTCTCGACCGAGGAAAGCCGAAGCGCGTTCCTGTCCACGAGCTCCAGGGCGCGGCCCGGCGTGGCCACGACGAGGTCTGCCCCTCCGCGGAGCGCCATCATCTGCGGGCTCGCGGAGACACCGCCGACGGCGAGGCACGTCTTCAGCGGCCGCTGCAGATGGCAGCCGTAGCGCTTGATGTCCTCGACGATCTGGAGGGCGAGCTCGCGTGTGGGCACGAGAATGAGGGCGCGAGCCTGCCGCGGCGAGCGTCCAGGACGCGCGCTGAGGGCTTCGAGAATCGGCAGGAGGAAAGCGGCGGTCTTCCCTGAGCCGGTCTGCGCAGAGGCCCACACGTCCCTGCCGCGCAGCACCGCCGGAATCGCTGCGAGCTGCACCGGCGTCGGTTCGGCGTAGCCGAGGGAGGTCACCGCGCGAACGAGTGGGTCCGATAGACCGATCGAGGAGAATGTCATGGCAGGTGGCTCTCGGAGTCGCGCGGAAGACTACCCCATCCTGACGCACCGTGGCTGCTGGGGGGACAGGCCGCGGTCGTTGCCGAGCTCGCCCCGCCCGTTCTCGAGGCGCTCGGGCTCACCGAGGTGGAGCACAACCCGAAGAACAATCGGATGCGCGCGCTGTAGATTCCTGGCGCTGCACACATGGAGGCGACCCATGAAGCGCTTCAGTGCCCGGACCCTGGTCGTAGACAGGCTCGAGGGGACGATCGCCGAAGGTCAGCGAATCAGGAACCACGCGAACGGCGCTTCCAGTAACCAGACAAGGCTCGTTCGCTGCCGTCCTCGTGGGCCGCGCCCTCCCCGCAGGGAGCGGGTGGTGCGCGGCCCACTCATCGTCTCAGTGCTCTACGTGGGGCGAAGGATCAACGGCAGCGACCCTTCGTGAAGTGGCCGGGCCGGCCCTCCATCAGCCAGGGGCGAGCGAAGCCGCTGGCCCCGAGCACCTCGTCCGAGCCCGTGGCGTACCAGGTCGTCACCCGCCACGACGCCGGGCCGGAGACGCGCGTGTAGGCGCGTCCTGCGGCCGCGTGCTCGGTGTTCGAGGCGGAGAACTCGCGGCACGTCCACGCCGCACGGGCGTAGCTCGCCGCGCGGTCGGGCCCGCCCTGGTACCCGGCCCAGGGCGAGGACACCCCGCGGGTGGCGGACTCCTTCCAGAGGAAGACCTGGCCGCTCGAGTTGAAGGCGGCGATGTCGAGCTGCCCCGCGACCGG
>JBAWAM010000046.1:0-4326 GCA_049589315.1 Myxococcaceae bacterium | reverse complement strand
CGGCGATCGCCAGAGCGATGGGTGCGAACACGCGCCAGCGCCGTGCGAGATCGAGACGTTCCTGCTCGTGGAAACTGATCCGATCCTCCGGCAGTTCCTCGCGGAGCTCGCGCAGACCTCGGTCCATGGCGGGCAACCCTAGTCAAAGACCCCCACCGGAGATGAATCCGCCGATTGGACCGCGTGGATGCGCTGGACGGATGTCTGGGCGAGGACATGAGCACTCCCGGTTGGGGGCATCCTGCCGCATCGTGAGTAACTCATTCTTCACGCGCTCCATACGACGTGCTCCCCATGCGCCCGACGACTTCGCCTCAGCCGTCGAGCAAACGATCCTGCTCGGAGGCGACACCGACACGACCGGGGCGATCGTCGGAGGGCTGGTGGGGGCCACAGTCGGGATTCGGGGCATCCCTGCCGACTGGACGAGCCGCGTGTGCGAGTGACCTCGCTCGGTGCGATGGATGAAGCTGCTGGCCGCGAGGCTTGCTCCCGCCGTATTGAGCGCCTGCTGGAGACCGTCCTATCGCAGCCCAGGGCAGCCACCGCTGTCCATGCCGAAAGGGCTCGCACATACTCGGCGTCTGATGGTTCAGCGCGCACCGGCGCCTTCAGCGCCAGAAGACCTGGTTCCCGTTCCTGAGTGGCTCCGCCACATGCGACGGTTTCCGCTCGACGGAGCACTTCTGCTCTTCGATCGTCGAACCGGAATGAACGCGAGGTGCGAGGGCGAGGAAACGACGCATCTTCGGATGCGCGCGCCTCGCGTGGTCCAGTTCGGAATCACGAATCGCTGCAACCTCAGCTGCCACTTCTGCTCGAGGGATTTGGCGGCCGACAGCCAGTGGACCGTCGACTCCGCGTTCGAGGTGCTCTCAGGGCTCGCCCGACACGGCGTGCTCGAGGTGGCGTTCGGCGGAGGCGAGCCGTTCGTCTTCAAGGGATTCCCGACGCTCGTCCGGAGATTGTGGGAGGAGACTCCGCTGGCCGTGAACGTGACGACCAACGGTGTTGCCCTCACGCCTGAGCGAATTCGCGCCTGCAAGGACCTGCTGGGCGAGCTTAGGGTCTCTCTGTACGAGGACAACAACTGGCGGAGCACAATCCGGATGCTCGCGACGGAGCGGGTCCGGTTCGGGGTCAACTGGCTCGTCATTCCCGGTCAGCTCCCGGCCGTTGAAGCGCGCATCCTGGAGCTCGTCGCGATGGGGTGCCGGGACGTTCTCCTGCTCAGCTACAACGGGCAGGACAGCTCGATGCACCTCGCTCGAACAGATGCGGCGCAGTTGGCGAAGCGCGTGCGCGTCCTGGCCCGTGTACTGGCCGGGCAGTGCGAGCTCAAGCTCGACGTCTGTTGGGGCGAGCGCATGCAGCCTGTGCCGCGTCTTTTCAACAAGACGGATTGCGGAGCAGGGCGCGAATTCATCGTCCTCACGAGTGACAAGAAGCTCATGCCCTGCAGCTTTCATGACCGCGCTTTCCCGGTTCTCACTTCCGAAGACGTGATGCGGCTATGGACGAAGGAAGTCACCGCGTTGCGGAGCCCAGCCCGAGCGCCTGGCTGTGCCAGAACACCCGGCTACGGCCTGTGGCGAGCCGACGAGGAGTCCTGATCATGCACATCCAGCTCTGGAACGCCTACGCCAGCAACAACAGCGGCGCGTACACCATCGTCGGTACCTTCACCTCGGCGGAGACGGCAGCGGAGATTGCGTCGACGCTCGCTCCCGTTCTGGAAGCGCAAACGAAGTGGGCGGACAGCGACGATGGAGCGGAGGCGCCGGATGCACCGTCGCCGCTTCGGAAGTTCGCGGCTGCGGAGGGCCTTCCGCTGGAGGAAGGCTGGATCGATTGGCCTGCGTACGGGGACGACAACTGCCCGCGCGTGGTGGCGGTTGGCCGCCAGGTGCTGCTGCACCATTCGTACACCGTGAGCCTTCCGAGATTCTTCGGACAGTGGTTCTACGCCCGGGGCGGACGCGTTGAGCGCGAGCTGGACCATACGCACCATCGCCTCGCGGTCGTGTTCGATGTGAGGTGGCCGCATGGAAGCAACGAACCCGGAACCGTTGAGGAGAGGGCCCGGATCGTTGTGGACCGACTCACGGAGCCCGGGGGGCCGCTCGAGAGGTTCGCAAGGCCGGAGGTTGCACCGGCATGGACCTCGTCGAGCGACTGGATGGAACCTGCACTCCGCCTCGGAGCTTGCTTCGACGACCTCGTCGAGGGCGTGGCTGCCGTCCAGAAAGTCCTCCAGCGTTTCGGGGCCGAAGCGCACATCCAGATCTTTGAGGCATGGAGCGACAAAGAAGACCCGCTCGGCTTCCTCCGGACCCAGCGCGGAATGGACGGGTCAGGCCACGACGTTTGAGGCCTGATGCGGTCGCGCGCGGCGGAGGCGTCGGGTACCGCTTCCTGTTCGCGGCAGCCTTCTGCCCTGCGCTTAGAGCTTCTTGTGAAGGTGGCCGTGGACCTTCTTCCAGATCTCGTGCTGCCGCTCGATCGCCCCCGTGAGAGTCACGCCGACCTTCACGAGCGGAGAGCTCCCCTGGAACTGGCTCTTCTGCACGAGTTTGGTCGTGCCGTTCTTGCCCGCGGTAAAACTGAAGACATTCGTCCCGCGGAGGGGGTGTCCGTCCAGCGTGGTGATCCGGATCTCCCGCTTCTTCTTGTCGAGCTTGACCTGGATCGGCGCGAACACGGGCGGTGGCCCCTTGTCCTCGAGGAACAGCCGGGCGCCATCGGTCAGCTTCTTCGTATCCGGCCGAATCTTCAGGCCCGCGGCCCCGAAGACGGCCTTCGGGTTGTTGACGAAGTAGTCGAAGGCCTTCGCCGGAGACCCCGGCAGGTTGCTGGTGTAGTCGGTGGTCGACGTATGCGCGCCCTTGATGGGCGGAGTCGTCCCCAGAATCTTGAGCGCCGCCTTCAGGACGGAGTCGAGGGGAGCCTTACCACCGGACACGATGCTGGCAGCGGCCATTTCGGTCTGGACGATCGTGAGCGCCAGCTGCTTCGCCTGTTCCTTCGCGCTGCCCGCAGCCTTGGGCGGCACGTTCTTCGAATCCATCTTGAAGCTGTGGGCGACCTTCTTCTTCGTGGCCGCGGCAACCGCAAAGGACGCGGTGGCGATCTCATTCGCCGCGTCGAACGAATCCACCGTGTTCCTGAGTGGAGCCGGAGCGGCTGTCCCCGGCTTGACGACCTCGCGTGCCGTCGTCGTCAAAACATTCCTGAGCGCTGGAATTGAGTTCGTATTCTGGATGCTCATCTGATGAGTGCTCCCCCGAGTGCGACGATGGTCAGACGAGCCATTATCGACAATTCATCTCTCTGGTTGCGCGTAACACACGTCTGATACGGCGGCTTAAGTGGATAAGACGTGCTCCATCTGCACCCACCCAGCGAGACGCACGCGCTGGCCCGCCCCTGACGGCTCCACCCACCGCCGCCATGCATCCACACCTCGAGCACCTCCAATTCGTTGGTCGCCGCTCGCGTCTCACGCCCCCTCCACTCCCCTCACCTCGCTGAACCGCGTTTATTCGCCCCATCGTCTGTTCGGTTCGTGGTCGCTGTGGCGCAGGCGTGCTCGAGCTCGGGTAACCTGAGCCCATGGTGTCCTCATTCACCGAAGCTGAGGCCTTCTTCCAGCGCGTTCGCGCGGTGTGTCCCTCGTTCGTCCGCGTCGATGACGACGGCGCGGAGGATTGGAAGGGCGAGGAAGGCCCTTTGAACTACATCCGGATCGCTGCCCTCGCACGCCATCTCGCCGATCTGGTCGAGCAGGGACGATGGGACCCGGTCGTCGCGGTCCTCGATGAGGCAGAGCGCGCACTGACGGGCGCAGACGACTACACGCACGAACTTGTGGTCGTCGGTCTCCTCGAGGATCTTCAAAACTTCGGTCTGCAAACGGGCGGGACCATCAAGCTGGTCGATGTTCGCGCACGGCTCGGGCCAGCCTCCAGAAATGGGCCGGCGGCGAAGGCGCGGAACGTGCTACCGCCAGGTTCGTTTCCGGAAGAGCCCTGACCCGGGAAACAGCGTGGAGGTCGAACGCTCTTCCATTGCGCGCGATTCGACTCGTGCCCTGGAGCCTGAGTTCGGTCCGGTACTACCGCGGCATGAACGTCGTGGCGGTCCGGGCCGAGCAGGGTAATCCCCCCGCCCCCGCGCAGCGGCTATCGTGGTGCCGGTCTGCGCGGGGGTACTCACATGTCGAAGCATCGGTTCTCGTCGCACACAGTCCTGGTCGCAATCCTCGCTGGCCTCGGGTGCGACCTACCGCGAGCGGTTGAAAAGGTCGTGGTCGCTCCGGAGCCTGCG
>JBAWAM010000045.1:0-3865 GCA_049589315.1 Myxococcaceae bacterium | reverse complement strand
TTCGCCAGCGGTGCGCTCCCGCTCGGGTTCGGGCTGGTGCTGGCGCCGGTGCTGCTCGCGGCGGCGTTCGCGCTGTCGGCCCTGCTGCTGCCGCCGGCGTTTCTCGTCGTGTTGTCCGTGTACTACGTCACGACCCTGGCCTACTCGCTGGTGCTGAAGCGACAGGCGATCATCGACGTGCTCGTGCTGGCCGGGCTGTACACCGTCCGGATGATGGCGGGCGCGGCGGCGTACGACGTGCGGATCTCCCAGTGGCTGCTGGCGTTCTCCCTGTTCATCTTCCTCAGCCTGGCGTTCGTGAAGCGGTACTCCGAGCTGTGGGTGCTCCGGAAGAACGGCGTCGAGGAGAGCAAGGGCCGCGGCTACCGCGCGAGCGATCTCGAGCAGCTCTCGTCGTTCGGTTCCGCCGCCGGATACCTGTCCGTGCTGGTGCTCGCGCTGTACGTGAACAGCGCCGACGTGACCCGGCTGTACACCCACCCCGAGCGGCTGTGGGGCATCCTCCCGGTGATGCTGTTCTGGATCAGCCGGGTGTGGCTCCTCGCGAATCGCGGGCAGATGCACGACGACCCGATCGTGTTCGCGATCCGCGACCGGGCCAGCTACGCGGTGGCCGCGATCGCCGCGGCGATCGTGTGGTGGGCGATCTAGCTCGACGTGAAAAGTAGCCTTCCCCTTTTCACGGCGCGACGTACTGTGCCGGCGCTCTGATTAACGAGTGAGGTCCGCCATCTCGTCCACGCACCTTGAGTTCTCTTCCGAAGCAGCACACCGGTCCTGGCTCGAAACGCAGTCGGCCCTTCCTCGCGGTTTCCGCGTGGGAACGACCCGGCTCGAGTTCGTCCCCGAAGAGGCGCCGAAGCCATCGAAGATGACCCTGACGCTGATCGCGTTGGATCGACCGAGCAGCGGATTCGGAGCGCTCTTCACCCGCAACGCCTTCCCGGGCGCGCCTGTCCTGGTGGGGCGGAAGCGGCTCCAGGGCGAATCGCTGGGGGCGCTGCTGATCAACAACAAGGTCTCCAACGTGTGCGCGCCCGGTGGCGTCGACGCATCGGAGCGCCTGTGCGCCGAGGTCGGCCGCCAGCTGGGCTTCTCCGCCGAGCAGGTCCTCCCCAGCAGCACCGGCGTCATCGGCTGGAAGCTGCCGGTGGACGCGATGAGCGCCGCCCTCCCCGAGGCGGTGCGGGCGCTCCAGTCGGAGTCCGTGCTCCCCGCGGCCGAGGGGATTTGCACCACCGACCTGTATCCGAAGGTTCGTGCGGCCGAGCTGGGAGGCGGTCGGATCGTGGCGATCGGCAAGGGGGCGGGGATGATCGAGCCCAACCTCGCGACGATGCTGGTCTACGTGCTGACCGACCTCGACGTGCCGAGGGAGGTCCTCCGGGCCGCGCTCCACGAGGCGTGCGCGCAGAGCTTCAACCTCATCAGCATCGACAGCGACACCTCGACCTCCGACACCGTGGCGATGGTGTCTTCCGCGCAGGTCCCCTGCCCTGATCACGCTGCGTTCAAGGCGGCGCTGATGCAGGTGTGCCGGGACCTCGCCGAGGACATCGTGCGCAACGGCGAGGGCGTCCACCACGTCCTGCGGGTCCGGATCTCCGGGGCTCCCGACGGTCGGCTCGCGCGCGGCGTGGGCAAGGCGATCGTCAACTCGCCGCTCCTGCAATGCGCGGTGGCCGGCAACGATCCCAACGTGGGGCGGCTGGTGGCGGCGATCGGCAAGTACCTGGGCGCGGAAGGCGTGGCGGTCGATCCCGCCCGCGTCCGCCTGTCGTTCGGTGAGACCACGGTGTTCGAGAACGGCGCGTTCCGGCTCGACCGCGGCGCTGAGGACGCCCTGGTCCGGCACTTCAAGCAAGCGGAGATGTACCAGTCGGTCGCGCCTGCCGACGGGCTCACGTTCCGTCCGCCGATCCGCTTCCCTCCGCACGAGCGGTGCGTGGAGGTCTCGGTGGAGCTCGGGCTCGGAGCGGCCTTGACCGAGGTGCTCGGCGCGGACCGCACGCACGAGTACATCAGCGAGAACGCCGACTACCGGAGCTGACGCTACGCTTCGCGGCGCCGCATCCGCATGGGCTACTTTCTTCCGTGAGGCCGGAAGCCTCCGCGCCCAATCAAGAACGTAGCCTGTCCCCCTCGAGCGCCGACCGGTACACGTCAACTGTCTGGTACGCGGCGCGATCCCAGGTGAAGACCGAGGCGTGGGCGCGCCCCTTCGCGGAAAGTTGCTGACGCTCCTCCTCGCTTCCGAGGATGCGCCAGATCGTCCGCGCCAGCGCGTCCGCGTCGTCGGGCGAGACGTAGAGCGCCGCGTCACCGCACACCTCCGGCAGCGACCCCGTATTCGCCACGATCGAGGGCACCCCGAGCCGCATGGCCTCGAGCGGCGGCAGCCCGAAGCCCTCGTACCTCGAGGGAAACGCGAACACCGAAGCGCGTCGCATCACCTCGTAGAACAGCGGTTCGGCCAGATATCCGAGAGGCCGGACGTCGAGCCCTTCGGCGCGGAGCAGGGCCACGCGCTTCTCCACCGGTCCCGAGCCGAACCAGTTCTGGCCCGCGAGCACCAGCGTGGTGCGCTTGCCGTCGCGCCAGAGGCGCACGAATGCATCGAGCACCAGGGTGACGTTCTTTCTCGCGTCGAGCGATCCGGCATAGAGCACGTATCGCTCCGGCAGGCCGAGGCTCTCCAGCCAGGCCAGCCCCGTGCGATCGACGGGCGCGACCCGGTCCACGTGGTCGACCCCGTTGTGGACGACCGACACGCGCTCCGGGTCGACCTCGAAGCGGCGCAGCAGGTCGTCCCGCGTGGTCGCGCTGACGCAGATGATCCGATCCGCCACCTGAAGGCTGCGGAACAACCACAGCCGGAACTGCCAGCGGAAGCCGGTGGACACCGTCTCCGGAAACAGGTCCGGAATGAGGTCGTGCACGGTCAGCACCATGCGCTTTCCCGGCACCCGCGTCAGCGGCAGGTTGAAGTTGCTCAGACCGTGGAAGAGCCGGGCCGGAGAACGCGCCAGCGCCGACGGCAGCTCCGCGAGCAGATACGCCGTCCTGCTGGCGAGCCTCCGCGGCAGCTCTCCACTGCGCCGCGCGCCCAGCCGATGAAGCTCGATTCCGCGCCGAAGCAGCGCTTCGTACAGGCAGCGCGTGTACAGGCCGATCCCCGTGGTCGGCTCGTCCCAAAGCGTGGCATCCAGAGCGATCGGACCGGGCAGCATGGTGGGCGCGTGTAGCACAACAGGGTGGCCCCGACACGATCGCGGTGCTAGAGCCCGCGGCCCATGGCGGTCCACCAGCTCATCCCCAGCTTCGTCTCCGGCGACGCCACCGGACAGGCCGCCCTGCACTTCCAGCTCCTGCTACGTCGGCTCGGTCACTACGGCGAGATCTTCGCGGGCGAGGTGGAGCCCCGGCTGTCATCGCTGGCGCAGTCGGTCGACACGCTCCGCCCCGCTCCCGACGATCTGGTGCTGTATCACCACGGGATTGCCTCGCCGTTGTCGGGGCGCCTGCTGCACCTCGATTGCCGGCGCGGCATGGTGTTCCACAACATCACGCCCGGGCGCTTCTACGAGGGCACACCGCTGCACGAGGCGCTGGTGTCAGGACGCGCGCAGCTCGCCGCCGTGGCGCCTGCGCTCGACCTCGCCATCGGCGTGTCGCAATACAACGTCGCCGAGCTCGTGGAGGCCGGCGCGCGCAACGCCCACGTCGTCCCGCTGTTCGTCGAGCCCGAGCGGTTCCGCCGAACCGAAGCCGATCCAGCGCTCCTGGAGCGCCTGTCCCGCGGCGGCCCCGCGATGCTGTCGGTGAGCCGGGTCGCGCCCCACAAGCGCTTCGAGGATCTCCTCTC
>JBAWAM010000044.1:0-6528 GCA_049589315.1 Myxococcaceae bacterium | reverse complement strand
GACTGCGCGGTGCTGGTAGCTGCCGCTGCACGGGCACCTGCCGTATTCGAAGCGTCCGTAGTCGTTTGCCATCGAGCCACGTAAGATAGCGCGTCTCGTGGCGAAAATTACCTCCTCTCGACCTCCGCGGCTTCCAGGCGCTTCTCCTCGTCGGGCCACGCGCCCCGACGTGAAGCAGACCCGTCCTACCCGTGCGCACTCGAAGGCACACGAGCCGGAGCCTGGCGAAACAGAAGTGGAAAGCTCGGCGTTACCGTCGATGGGCGAGCTGCTGGCGAACCAGAAGGAGCTCGCCGAGGAGCACCTGGGTTCGCATACGCCCGAACAGAACGACTGGAACGACGACGACGTCGAGAAGGAGGAGCGCGAGCGTCGGGACGAGCACCTCAACCGGGAGGAGAACCGGGGAGAGCGCGTCCGCACGAAGACCGGCGCGCAGGGCTCGGAGCAGGACGCCGCCAGGCACGCGCGCAAGTCAGGGCAGGGGCCGACGCAGGGATCACAAGGGGGCCAGGCCCAGCGCGCCGGCGCAGGGGCGGCACGCGCGAGCGACGGGTTCGAGTCCACCGTCCCCACCGCGGTGCGGACCGCCGCAGCCGGAAAGCCTTCGCTCTCCGGAGAGTCGGTGAAGGCGCCGCCGCCTCCTCCCCGGATGACCGGCGGTGCGATGCACGTGCTCAACGGCGCGAAGGAGCCGGGCGTCTACTTCCGCGAGCAGGGTCGCAACGGCGGGCAGGGCGAAGAGGACGAGGATCCCGAGCTCGCGGAGGCCGTGGAGGAGGCGATCCGGATCCTCTTCGGCGTGCGCGGCATCCATCACATCGGCCCGGGGCTGAACGAGGCGGGCGAGCCGGTGGTGTTGATCAGCGTGAGCCGCGGCTTCTCCGAAAACTCGATGCGGGCGGTCCCCGACCGGGTGAATCGGTTCCCCACGCTGGTGGCCCTTCCCTACGAACTGCTCCCGCTGCGGCGGGATGCGAACTGAGTTTCACCCAGGAGATACACGCATCATGGAGATCGAGGCCGCGCTGCGCGACCAGGTGACGAAGGCAACCGGACGCGCCGTGCCATCGGATGCCCCGGTGTCGAAGCTGAAGGGCGAGGCGAGCAGTCGTTCGTACTATCGGGTCGGCGTTCCGCCCGAGAGCTGGGTGGCGATGGTGATGCCCCCCGAGGCAGCGAAGAAGAGCGAGGAGGCCTCCAAGGGCGAGCCGCCGAAGGAGCTGCCCTTCGTCAACGTGCACCGCTACCTCGAGAAGCTCGACGTCCGCGTGCCGCGAATCCACCGCTACGATGAACCGGCGGGGATCATGATCATCGAGGACCTCGGGGACGTGACCTTCGAGGAGGCGCTGAAGACGGGCGACGCGAAGGTGCTGTATGGGCGCGCCGTCGACCTGCTCGCGCGGCTCCGGTTCGAGGCGGAGCGCCGGCCGGATGGGGAGTGCCTCGCCTTCGCCCGCGCGTTCGACGAGGACCTCTACGAATGGGAGCTCCACCACTTCCGTGAGTGGGGCATGGAGATCTGGAGCGGGACGAAGCCGACCGACGCCGAACGCGCCGCGCTGGATCGCATCTTCCGTCGGATCTCGCAGCAGCTCGCGGCCGCGCCCAGGGACTTCACCCACCGGGACTACCAGAGCCGCAACATCATGGTGAAGGGCGACGAGCTGATCGTCATCGACTTCCAGGACGCGCTGCAGGGGCCGCGGCAGTACGACCTCGTGGCGCTGTTGCGGGACAGCTACGTCGAGCTCGCCCCCGAGTTCGTCGACGCGATGCTCGACCGCTACATCGCGACATTCGAGAAGGCGGGAGGCGAGCGGATCGATCCCGGGCCGTTCAAGGCGTTCTTCCACCTGCTGACCGTGCAGCGGAAGCTGAAGGACGCGGGCCGCTTCGAGTTCATCCACCGGGTGAAGGGCAACCCCGGGTTCCTCGTGTCGATCCCCGCGTCGCTGCGTTACGTGAAGAACGCGCTCGACGGGCTCCCCGAGCTCGCCGACCTGCGTGAGATCGTCGCGAAGTACGTGCCCGAGCTGCGCTGATTCATCCCGGAGATCGAATGCGCGCCATGATCCTGTGCGCGGGCCTGGGGACCCGGCTGCGTCCGCTGACGACGCGCTGGCCCAAGCCCGCCGTGCCGTTCCTCGGCCAGCCCCTGTTCCGCTACAACCTCGCCGTCCTCAAGGCGGCGGGCGTGACCGCCGTGGGCATCAACACCCATCACCTTCCGGAGGAGATGCGCCGGGTCGCCGAGGCCGAGTGCGAGCGCGCGGGGATGTCCCTCACCGTCTCGCACGAGCCGGTGATCCAGGGGACCGGCGGCGGCATCCGCGGCCTGCGGCGGTTCCTGGAAGAGGGCGACTTCATCGTCTTCAACGGGGACATCCTGTACGCCGTGGACCTCGCGCCGATCGTGAAGGGACACCGGAGCTCCGGCGCCGCGGCGACGATGGTGCTGCTGCCCATGCCGGAAGGGGAGAAGTACGCAGCGGTGGAACTGGATCCGCAGGGGCACGTGCGGCGCATCGCCGGCCACGGCCCCGGTGGCGAAAGCCTCACGCCGTGGCACTTCACCGGCGTGCACGTGATGACCCCGGCCGTGTTCGACTTCATGGCGCGGGAGGGCGAAGAGGACATCAACCGGGTGGTGTATCCGCGGATGATCCACCAGGGCCTCATCGTTCGCGGGCACGTCGGCCCCGGTTGGTGGAGCGACGTCGGCACCCCGGGGCGGTACCTGGCTGCGCAGCGCGACGTCCTCTCCGGTCGGGTGGATCTGGACGCGTTCCCGGGGGCCTCTCCCTTCGAGTCGGCGCGACGTGATGGCCCGGCCTGGCGCGCACCGGGTGCCCGCATCGAGCCGGGGGTGGTGCTGGAGGGCCCGTCGTTCGTGGATCGCGACGCACACATCGAGCCGGGGGCCCGCATCGGCTCGTGCGTCTATGTGGGGCCCGGCGTGCGCGTCCCGGCAGGCGTGGACCTCAATCAGTCCGCGGTCCTCGAGGATACGGAGCTCTCACCGGGCGAAGCGCTGGTGGACGCCATCGCCTGGCAGGGGCATCGGATCCGCGCGAGCTGAGGCAGGAACGTCCGATTCCGGAGAAGCTGAGCCGGCGGACCTCGAGTCGCGGGCCGACTGTGTGCACCGCCGTACGTTGATGATCCGGACCAGAGGGGTTCTCGGGCACCTGCGCGCTTCCTAGCTTTCAAAGCGACGGCGCAAACGGAGTGGGTGCGCCAGGAGGGCCTCGGCATGAAGACGGTGGCGGTGATCCTTGCCTCGGGAAACGGCGGCAAGATCGGCATTCCTGAGGCGCTGCTCGAATACGAGAAGGGCAAGACCTTCCTGCGTTGGCTGAGCTCGACGTTCAGCAAGGCGGGGTGCGAACCCATCGGCGTGATTCCGAGAGGCGCAGAGGAGATCAAGGATCGGCATCCGGACTCGCTGCTCGTCGAAGACGCGCAGCAGGACGGCGGGATTCGTGCCGGGATCCGCGCCGCGCTCGACGAGGGTGCGGACTACATCGTGTTGCATCCGGTGGAACGGCCGGCGGTGAGGTCCTCGACCATCGACAAGCTGCTCAAGGAGCTCGACGGCGCCGAAGGGGTCGTCCCCGACTTCGAGGGTGTCCCCGGTCAGCCGGTGATCCTCACCCGCCAGGCCGCGGAGAAGGTCCTGCAAATGGACGGCGACGCCCGGCAGATCTCGACCATCATTCCCAAGCTGGATCTCCGCCGGGTCACCACCCGGGATCCGGGCGTGCTGGTCAGCCTCGATACGCCGGAGATGTACGAGCGGATCCTCGGGTCGAAGCCTCACGAAGCGCCGCCGCCGAAGAAGCGGACGCGGAAGGCCGAGGTGACCTGAGTCAGCCCGGGTTGAAGCGCGTCAGGATGCAGGTGACGTTGTCGTTCCCGCCGGCAGCATTGGCGAGATCGATCAGCCGATTGCACGCCGCTTCGAGGTCGGGCGTGCTGTTCAGCGTCTCCTGCATCTGTGCGTCGGTCACCATGCCGGAGAGGCCGTCCGAGCAGAGCAGGAAGATGTCGCCGGGCTGGGGCTCCACCCGGAGGACATCGACCTGGACGGTCTCCTTCATGCCCAGCGCCCGCACGATCACGTTCTTGTGCGGGAACGCATCGATCTCCTCGGGCGTGAGCTTCTTCGCCTTGAGGTAGTCGTTCAGCAGCGAGTGGTCCTCCGTGAGCTGCTTGAGGACCCCGTTGCGCAGGTAGTAGACGCGGCTGTCGCCGACATGTGCGACACAGGCGCCACTGCTGGTGAAGTGTACGGTGACGATGGTGGTACCCATTCCGCGGTACCGCACGTCCGAGGCCGCCCGCTCGTAGATCCGGACATTGGCCAGTTTGACCCCGGTGGCGAGCCGGTTCTCGTCGTAGTTCTTCGACTTGTCCATCTTGTACGGCCAGGTGGAGTCCTGGTCGCGAGACGTCATCTGAAAGAACTCCGCGAGCTCCTCGACCGCGATCTTCGACGCGATCTCCCCCGAGGAATGCCCCCCCATCCCATCAGCGACACAGAAGAGGCGCTCCTCCGGGAGCACGAGGTAGTTGTCCTCGTTGTGATTCCTCTTCATGCCGACGTGGGTGCTGCCAGCCACCTCGATGCGCATTCTCTTGGACCCGGAGCTGAAAACCTCGAAAACGCTACCACAGGGGGCGTCAGGGAATCTCCACGAACGACAGCTCATCCCCCTCGCAGGTTCCGCTCCCCGCGAACGCTCCCGACGGAAGCTCAAGTACCGATCTGGCCTTGAAGTATACCGAAGACGCTCGCCAGGGGGGCAGGGCTGGAATCAACTTGACTACACGCCGCTGCCCGTCGAGGAACGCCACGTCGATCGGGATGCGCATGAAGAACGTATGGATCGAGTTGCAGGGAACGATGTGCAGCCCCTGCCCGAAGGGAAGGTCGCGGCGGCCCATCAGTCCCAGGAAGCGCTGGGAGAAGGTGCGAGCCTCCTGGACCTCGTTGCCAAGAATCCGCCCGCGCGTCCTGTTCACGACCTGATAGGTCACCTCGAGAATCGTACCTCATGTTGCGTCCGCTTTCCCGCCCCCTTCACGTCGTCCTCGTCGCCCCCCAGATCCCGCCCAATACCGGGAACGTAGCCCGGTTGTGTGCCGTGACCGGCTGCCGCCTCATCCTCGTCGAGCCGCTTGGCTTCTCCATCGCCGATCGCGACCTGAAGCGCGCCGGGCTGGACTACTGGGACAAGGTCTTCCTGGAGAAGTTCCCCGACTACGACGCGTACCAGCGGGCGTTTCCAGACGTTCGCCGTTTCCTCTTCACCGCCCGGAACGGTCGGTCGCTGTGGGAGGTGGGCTTCTCCCCGGGGGACCACCTCGTGTTCGGGTCGGAGACGAACGGCTTGCCCCGCGCCGTCCTCGAAGGTGGGTCGGGCGAGGTCGCCAACATCCCCATGCTCCCCGAGCGGCGGAGCTTGAACCTGTCGACCGCAGCGGGCATCGCCACGTACGAGGCTCTCCGACAACTCCGCTGAGCCCGGCGGGCATCGATTTGAGACGCCCCGCCGAAGAACTAGAGTACGGGCGCAATGGCCGTCACGCCCGCAGCGCGCGCACTTCTCGAGGCTCACAAAGACAGGTTCACCGGAATCCTCAACGTCCGCTCAGGCGGGAAGACCTCGCGTTTCTTCCTGCAGAACGGAGATCTGGTCGATCTGGATGCCGCGTTCGGATACCAGACGCCCGCCCAGGCCCTCCTCTCTCGAGGTCGCATCGGAGCCCGCCTGCTGGATGCGCTGTGGGCCCGAGGCTCCGGGGCCGCTCCGGACGAGGATCTGCTCGAAGAGGCCAGTCTCACGCCGGCGGATGTGGATTCGACCTGGCTTCTGGCGACTCTGCGCCGGGTGTGCGCACAGGGGGACCACGTCGAGTTCGAGACGGGAGATGTGACCACGCGGTTCCATGTCGCTGGCGCTCGCGCCGTTCGCGCTGCATTCGAGCCGGACGCCGGTGAGGGCGGAGAGGTGTTCCGCTGCGCGTCTCCAGACGCCTGCACGGATTGGATTCTCGCTGACAGGGAACGTGAATTCCTCGAAGCGCTGAAGGAGTTCCGGGCACCGGACGAGCTCGATCCCGAACGACTCGCGCTGCTTCGAGTCCTCGAGCTGGAAGGGAAGGTCGAGGCGCTCTCCGAAGACGAGTGGCGACGCAGGGAGGAGGAAGCCCGTCTTCGTGCGGAGGAAGAGGCTCGTCTCCGCGCTGAGGAAGAGGCTCGTCTTCGTGCGGAGGAGGAGGCCCGACTTCGTGCTGAAGAGGAAGCCCGGCTTCGCGCAGAAGAGGAAGAGGCTCGTCTTCGTGCGGAGGAAGAGGCTCGGCTTCGCGCTGAAGAGGAAGCCCGGCTTCGCGCTGAAGAGGAAGCCCGGCTTCGCGCTGAAGAGGAAGCCCGGCTTCGCGCTGAGGAGGAAGCTCGTCTCCGCGCTGAGGAGGAAGCTCGTCTCCGCGCTGAGGAGGAAGCCCGTCTCCGCGCTGAGG
>JBAWAM010000043.1:0-2492 GCA_049589315.1 Myxococcaceae bacterium | reverse complement strand
ACGCCGGCCCGGGCGAAATCGTCAGCATCGCCGGCATCGAGAACCTCTCCATCGGCGACACCATCGCCTCCCCGGAGAACCCGGTCGCCCTGCCCCGCATCGAGGTGGACGAGCCCACCATGATGATGGTGTTCAAGGTCAACGACGGACCGCTGGCGGGCAAGGAGGGCAAGTACGTCACCTCCCGCAACCTGCGCGAGCGCCTCTACCGCGAAGCGTACCGGAACGTGTCCATCCGAATCGAGGACACCGACGCGCCGGACGCCTTCCGCGTGGTCGGCCGCGGCGAGCTCCAGCTCGCGGTGATCATCGAGACCATGCGCCGCGAAGGGTACGAGCTCACCGCCTCGAACCCCGAGCCGCTCACCAAGACGGTCGACGGCGTCCTCCACGAGCCGATGGAGCTCATGGTGTGCGACGTGCCCGAGACCTCTGTCGGCGTGGTGACCGAGCGCCTCGGACCCCGCAAGGGCCGCATGGTGGACATGAGCCCGCTCGGCTCTGGCCGCACCCGGCTCCAGTTCCGCATCCCGGCCCGCGGCCTGGTCGGCTTCCGCAACGAGTTCCTCACCATCACCCGCGGTGAGGGAATCATGAGCAGCCAGTTCGATGGGTACGAGCCGTGGTTCGGCTACATCCCCCGGCGCAACAACGGCGCGATCATCTCCGACCGCCTGGGCGAAACCGTCCCCTACGCGCTCTTCAGCATCCAGGAGCGCGGGCAGCTGTTCCTCGGCGCCCAGGTGCAGGTCTACGAGGGCATGATCATCGGCGAGGCGTCGCACCCGACCGACCTCAACGTGAACGCCTGCCGTGAGAAGAAGCTCACCAACATTCGCGCCGCCGGACGCGACGAGAACGTGATCCTCACCCCGCCCAAGGAGATGGGGCTCGAGCGCGCACTGGAGTGGATCGCGGATGACGAGCTCATCGAGGTCACCCCGAAGTCGATTCGGCTCCGCAAGAAGATGCTGAACGTGAACGACCGCTACAAGGTCGAGCGCGACCGCAAGCGCG
The DNA here is from genome assembly GCA_049589315.1 of Myxococcaceae bacterium. Taxonomy (GTDB): domain Bacteria; phylum Myxococcota; class Myxococcia; order Myxococcales; family Myxococcaceae; genus JBAWAM01. Next base: position 1,475 of record JBAWAM010000043.1, on the reverse strand, counting down.
ACATGCAGGCCGCGCAGGGCGAGTAGTAGGCCCGCGCCCCCGCACTGCACCAACACCCCTCTCCCCGTCCGGGGCGAGGGGTGTTACACTTTCGCCCGTCTGAACCTTCGAGGGTCCACTCCGTTGCGCCTGAACGCCTGAAACCCGGTTCTGTTTGACGTACCCGCCGCGCCCACCGAGCGCGCGGCAACCGTTTCAGGAGTTCCGCATGTCCTCCGTTCGCGCGACGAACGCGTCCTTCGCCTGGGGCGAGGGCGCTCCCCTCTTCTCCGATCTCGAGTTCCATCTTCCGCCCGGTTGGACCGGGCTCGTTGGCTCCAATGGGGCCGGCAAGACGACCTTGCTGCGCCTGTTCACCGGCGAGCTGCGTCCGTCGTCAGGTGCCCTCACCGTCGAGCCTGAGGGCGCGACGGTGCAGCTCTGCGTCCAGCGGGTAGAGGGGCTGACACCTGACGTCCGCGCCTTCGCCGAGTCGTGGGAGCGGGTGGCCCGACGACTGCAGGGCCAGCTCCGACTCGACCCCGACCAACTCGGACGATGGGACACGCTCTCCCCGGGGGAACGGAAGCGCTGGCAGATCGGCGCGGCGCTCGCGGCCGAGCCGGAGGTGTTGCTGCTGGATGAGCCGACGAACCACCTCGACGCAGAGGCCCGGGAGCTGCTCGTGGCCGCGCTGCGGCGGTTCCGCGGCGTGGGCGTGGTGGTGTCGCACGACCGCTCGCTGCTCGGCGGGCTGACCACGAGGACTCTCCGGGTCCACCGAGGCAGCGTCCGGATGTGGCCGGGGCCGTGGTCGGAGGCACGGGCGCTGTGGGAAGGCGAGCGCGAGGAAACGCTCGAAGCACACGCTTGTGCGCGGGATGCCCGGGAGAAGGTAGACCGCCAGCTCGCACAGGCCCGCCGGGAGCTCGAGGCCGCGTCCGCCCAGCGCAGCACCGGCAAGCGCATGAAGAACAAGCACGACAGCGACGCGCGCTCGTTGGTGGCGGACTTCCGCGTCGAGCAGGCAGAGAAGAGCATCGCCCGTCGGGTTTCGTCGCTGCGCCATGCGCAGGAGCTCCGCGCCGTCGCCGAAGAGTCGATCGAGGTGCAAAAGGAGGTCGGGCGCTCGCTGTTCGTGGGCTGGGCGCCGCCCCATAAACCGATGCTGGCCCAGCTCGACCTGCCGGAACTGCGCGCGGGTGACAAGGTCCTCACCGGGCCCCTGCGCCTGAGCTTCTCCCGCGAGGACCGTGTGGCGCTCACCGGCCAGAACGGCGCGGGGAAATCGACACTGCTCGGCGCGCTGCTCGCGGCGATGCAGGTTCCACCGGACCGGGTTCTCTACGTTCCGCAGGAGCTCACGGTCGAAGAAGGAGCGGAGGCCCTGGAGGCGATTCGAAGTCTCCCCAAAGACGAGCGAGGCCGGATTCTCTCACTCGTCGCTGCGCTGGGGCTGGACCCGGACGACCTGCGCAGCACGGAGTGCCCCTCCC
>JBAWAM010000042.1:0-17948 GCA_049589315.1 Myxococcaceae bacterium | reverse complement strand
GTGTTCCCGGTGGAAACGGCCGGTCGCATTGGTCCGCGCCGCCGTCCCGATCTTCACCACCACGCGCCGCGCGGCGCGTACGCACGCTCTTCCCGAACTGGACGTCACCGCGCCACGCTACGGCGGGTTTCGACGTGAATCCACGGAAGGTTGCCGGCGCGCACCGTGTTGACCAACGCCGGGTGAGGAAGCGGCCGGGTGATCCGGAACCGCACCTGCGTTATGTCAGGTGAGCATCCCGGCAGGAGCAAAAGACTGGAAATCTACGGCAACACGCTTGGACTCAAGGCGAGCGAGCTTCGCAGCCTCCGAAACACCTACCGACGGCGGGTCGGAACGCACGAGATCATCAGTCCTGAGCTCGCCCGCCACCTGACCGAGATCTCCCGGGAGACGAACCGGCAGATCGGCGTCCTGCTCAACCGCAAGGGCGAGGTGGAGTTCGTCGTGGTGGGCAGCGCCCACAAGCTGGAGCTGCCGGACATCGGCCGCGCCCGCGCGGGACAGGTGCGTCTGCGTGGTCTCCGCCTGGTGCACACGCACCTCAAGTCCGAGCCGCTCACCCGTGACGATCTGACGGACCTCGCGCTGCTCCGACTGGACATGGTCGCAGCGGTCGGCGTGGGGAACGATGGACTGCCGGGCGTCCTCCACTACGCGCACCTGGTGCCGGAAAGCGGAGACGGCCAGTTCTGGCGCGTGGAGAAGCTGCCGTCGGTCTACACGGACCAGCCGGACCTGCTCGACACGCTGGCGGCGCTGGAGGGTGAGCTGGCGCAGCGCGCTTCGGTGCGCCAGGTGGGCGGAGCGGATCGCGCCATCCTCGTCGCGGCGTGCTTCGACGGAAACCGCTCCAACGCGGAGGCCTCCCTGGCCGAGCTGTCGGAGCTGGCGCGGACCGCCGGCGTCGAGGTGCTCGACAAGGTGCTCCAGGTTCGCCGGGATCCGGATCCCCGCTACCTGATCGGCCGCGGCAAGCTGGAGGAGCTCAACCTCCGGTCGATGCAGCTGATGGCGGACCTGATCATCCTCGACAAGGACCTCACGCCCTCCCAGGCGCGCCACATCGCCGACGAGACGAGCCTCAAGATCCTCGACCGCACGCAGCTGATCCTCGACATCTTCGCCCAGCGCGCCCAGAGCGCCGACGGCAAGCTTCAGGTCGAGCTGGCACAGCTCAAATACCTGATGCCCCGCCTCGCCCAGAGCGACAAGTCGCTGTCGCGGCTGGCCGGCGGTATCGGCGGCCGCGGTCCCGGTGAGACGAAGCTGGAGATCGATCGACGCCGGGTGCGCGAGCGGATCTCGCATCTGGAGCGGCGGATCGACGCGCTCTCCCGCGATCGTCAGACCCGTCGGGCCCAGCGCAACCGTCGCGACCTGCCGGTGATCTCCATCGTCGGCTACACCAACGCGGGCAAGTCCACCCTTCTCAACGCGCTCACCCGCTCGGAGGTGCTGGCGGAGAACAAGCTGTTCGCCACGCTGGACCCGACGAGCCGGCGCCTGCGCTTCCCGAAGGAGCGGGAGGTGATCATCACCGACACGGTGGGCTTCATCCGGGATCTGCCGAAGGACCTGGTGGCCGCGTTCCGCGCGACGCTCGAAGAGCTCAACGACGCGGACCTCCTCCTCCACGTCATCGACGCGTCGGACCCGGCTCGGGACGAGCACGTGAAGGCGGTCGAGCGGATCCTCGAGAGCCTCGAGCTGCTGGACCGGCCGCGCCTCAAGGTCTGGAACAAGGCCGACCAGGTCGCCCCCGAGGAGCTGGCCCTGCTCCTGCGCCGCGACGGAGGGGTGGCGATCAGCGCGCTCTCCCGGGAGGGCATGGACCTGCTCCTCGCCAAGGCGGAGCGGATGCTGTTCGCCGAGGGAAACGTCACCGATCTGGGCGGGGCGCTCGCGGCCCGTCTGAACCGCCGTTCCCAGGAGCCGGCCGAGGCCCAGTCCGAAGAAGCAGTCGCCGAAGAGGCGTCGACGACAGCCTGATGTATTCTCCGTCGCCGATGGCGCTTCTGCTCTCAGACTCGGCGACAGATCCGGGCTATTTCGAGTTCCTCGAGCACAACAGTCACATCATCTACCCCGTGCTCGGGGTGCTCGTGCTCGCGCTGATCGCGGCGGGCATCCTCCAGGCCTGGCGCTCCCAGGACCTCGACGGCCTCCAGAAGGCGGAGCTCAAACGGGAGATCATCCTCGAGCTCCGGAAGCAGCTCGGCGGCGCCAGCGCCGAGGCCCTCGCCCGGACCATGGGGATGGAGCCGTTCAAGCTGGTGCGGCTGCTGGAGGAGCTGCAGCGCGACGGCGTCCTCCTCTCCCACACGAGCACGCAGCGCCTCACGGTCTGGCGCCTCAAGGGCGTCGGACCGGAGGCGCACGCCGCGCGGCGCGCATGACAGCTACGGCGTGAAGGTCGCCTTGATCTCGCTGATGACCTTCCGGTGGAACGGGTCGGTCGTCTCGATCACCGCGTAGACGCAGCGGCCCAGGACCGGCAGCGGAGCTCCGCCGTCTGGCTCGAAGGCGGGGGAAAACGCGAGCTGGCCGATGACCGCTGTCGCGGTGCCCCCGTCAGTGGAGAACGGGATGGTGTGCGGCGCGGTCGCGTTCGGGTGCCCACCGTCGGCCCAGCCGAAGTAGTAGCAGTCGCTCGCCGCGACGGGATTCGGAACACAGGCCTGGAAGATGCCGGCGTCGGGCCCGGCGCACGTCCGGTCCGTTGCGTTCGGATCGATGGCCTCGTACAGCGTGACCTTGGTCACCTGGAAGTCGGCGATGCCCTTGTTCATCACCCCGGTGAACGCCTGCACGTGGGGAATCGTCACCTCGTCGCCCTGGAGGTTGAAGGTCACGTCCGAGGGCACAGCGTGGGGAAGCCGCGACTGGCCGGAGAAGAAGGCCCCCAGCGTGCTCGGATGACGCTTCTGCTCGGCGAGATCCCCCTGGCGCATCCACAGCACGCGCGCGCCGTCCGACGCCTCGCTCGCACATCCCGCGGTCGGTCGGTAGGTCAGCGTCACCGGCGCGCTCTCCATGCCCGGGGGAAGCGTCACGGTCTGCTCCGGCCACGAGATCGTGTTCGGGCTCGGCGCGTTGGAGAAGCGGAAGTCGGGGTCGGTGATGGTCCCGCCGTCGCACCCGGCGCTGGGGACCGCCGCGGCATAGTTCAGCGAGTACTTGATCGGGACGTTGCCCTCGTTGCGCACGTAGAGCTGGCCCGACATCTCGTACGGGGTGTCGCCGCAGGGGTTCGTCCCTCCGTCCGCCGGGTAGAGGGAGCGATCGCACAGCGCCGGGAACTTCACCGGCAGGTTCGAATCCGGCGAGCCGAGCGCGGCCGCGACGGCGGTGCAGGTCGCCGTCCCCTGGCCGTCGAACTGCCAGCAGAGCTGAGGCATCGACCGGGTCCCCCGACCGGTGAAGGGGATCACGAGATCGCTGCCCTGGAGCGGGTGGAGGGTCAGCCTGATGCCGCCGGGGATCGCGTCGAACCTCTGGGTCGGCTTGAAGGTGATCTCGGTCTGGGTGCTGCCGCCGGCCGGGACGTTCTGGGAGATCGGGGCGAGGTCGCCGGTCACGTCCGCCGGGGTGTCGGGCAGGAACTCCGCGCGGACGACTTCGAGCTGGTTGCTGCCCTCGTTGTGGACGGTGAGGGTGAGCGTCTTGCTCTCGCCCTGGTAGACGTCGCCGAAGTCGAGCGGGTTGGGCGTGGCCACCGCGGCCGCCTGGATGCCGGTGCCCTGAAGGGTGATCGTCACCTCTGGGCGCTCGGGGTCGTTGCTGAGGATGACCAGCTTGCCGAGCTCGCGCTTGCCCACCTCGGTCGGCTTGAACGTCACGGTGAGCAGGAGGGTGTCGCCGCTGGAGATGCTGAGGGGCACCGCGTCGCGCACGCCGAACGGCTCGGAGACCCGGAGCTCGACGATCTCGAGCGCGGAGGCCCCGGCGCTGGTGATGCGGAGCGTCCGCTCGTGCTCGAAGTTGACCTGCACGTCTCCGAACTCGAGAAGGGTCTTCTCCTCCTCGATCGAAGCCTCGCGGCGCTTCGTCCCGGGGCCATTGCACTGGCAACCGGCGACCACAACCGCCAGCAGGAGGGCTGCGGCATACGGCGTCTTCGTCTTGATCATCTCGTGCGTGCTCCGGAACGGCGCTCCCGCCGCGCTCACATCAGTTCCGCTTTCGGCGAGCGGGTCATCAGCTCGTACACCGCCGCCTTCGGATCCTTGTCCTCGTACATGATGCGGAAGACCTGGTGGCTGATCGGCATCTCCACGCCGGTCTTCTTCGAGAGATCCACTGCGCTGGCAGCCGTCTTCACGCCTTCAGCCACCTGGTTCATCCCGGACAGGATGTCCTTCAGCTTCCTGCCCTGCCCCAGCTCGAACCCGACGGTCCGGTTGCGCGACAGCTCACCGGTGCAGGTCAGCACCAGGTCGCCCATCCCGGCGAGCCCGGAGAGGGTCAGCGGGTTCGCGCCCCGGCTCACCGCCATCCGGGTGATCTCCGCCAGCCCACGGGTGATCAGCGCGGCGCGCGCGTTGTGGCCGAACCCGAGCCCGTCCGAGATCCCCGCGGCGATGGCGATCACGTTCTTGAGCGCGCCGCCGTACTGGACCCCGACCACGTCGTTGGAGGTGTAGGTGCGGAACGTGTCGGTCTGGAAGAACTCCTGGCAGCGCTTCGCTACCCGCTCTTCACGCGCGGCGATGGTGACGACGGTGGGGAGTCCCAGGACCATCTCTTTCGCGAACGATGGCCCGGAGAGCGCCGCGAGGTACGGGTGGTACACGTCCGGAAGCGTCTGCTCGAGGACCTCGGTCATCGTGAGCAGGCTCTCGTTCTCGATCCCCTTGGCGACCGAGACGATGGGCACCTGCTTCGGGAGCGACGGCGCCGCCCGGCGGATCACCTCGCGCATGTACTGGGAGGGAATCGCCGCGACGACCAGGTCCGCGCCGGACAATGCCTGGGCCAGGTCCACCGTCGCCCGGACCTTTGTCGGGAGGGTGATGCCGGGCAGGTAGAGCGGGTTCTCGTGACGGGTGTTGATCCCCTGGACGACCTCGGCGTCCCGGTCCCACATCCAGATCTCGTCCGAGTTCGGCGCCAGGACGCTCGCGATGGCGGTGCCGAACGATCCTGAACCTAGAATGGCGGTGCGCATGGACGGCCTCGAGTGGAGGGGGGGTCGCAGGATAGAGAACGCCGCGCGCAAGGGAAACCCGGGCGCACAGGTCGGATGTGCACCTACTCCCGCTACACGCCCGTGACCACCCCTACGGAGAGGACCGGCATGAACGGGAAGTCGTAGTTGCGGCCGTGGAGGTCGAAGCCGAACGCGAACATGAACGAGGTGCGGGATGAGAAGGGCATCTCGGCCCCCAGCCGCACCGGCACGTTGCTTCCGAGCACCACTGCCGGGGGCACCCCGCCGAGCGGCTCCTCGGACCACGCCTGCGTGTCGAAGGCAAGGTGGTAGCGCAGGTCCGCGAACAGCCGCGCCGCGCGGGGAGCCTTGCCGCGATACGAGAACACCACCCCGCCCTCGGCGTTGAAGTTGCGACGACCGGTCAGCGCGCGCGCGCCCCTCTTCTGCTCGGTCTCAGGGCGCTGGGCGAAGAATGCCATTCCGCCCTCGAGGACCAGCGCGCCACTCCAACCCTCCCCCTCGAGCCACTGCCACCGGGTGAAGGCGCGGGGCTCGTTCATCACGCCGTAGAGGGTGTCGAACCCGATCCCCAGGTCGAGGCTGTCGCTGACGCCCACCGCCGCCTTGACGCTCACCAGGGGAAACCCGACGGACACGGCGAGGCCCCGATTCCACTGCCCCAGGGTGGACGCGGAATAGAGGCTCCATCTGTTGTGCGCGCCCGCCGGCGGCTGTACCGGCGCGCTGACCTGGGCCTGCGCGAGGGGAGCCGGCGACGCTTCGGGCCGAGGCACGGGTTCAGCCGGCGCGTCGGAGGGCCATGGGAGGAATTCGTCCCCTTCCGTCTGCGCTCCCGCAGCTCCGGCGAGGAGTGCGAGGCCGATGGCGATGGCGCGTATCAAGCGGCTCACGTTCGGTCAGAGCGCCTTCAGGAACGCCACCAGATCGTCGATCTGCGGCTCCGTGAGCTGGGACGTCTTGCCGTGTGCGTCACCGCCCATGCGGATGCGCTCCTCGAGCGTCGCGGCGCTGCCGTCGTGGAGGTACGGAGCGGTCCGGGCCACGCCGAGCAGGGAGGGCGTGTTGAGGCCCCTCGCCAGCTTCTGCATGTCATCCGCGGGGCTGAAGGTGCCGACGTTGGCGAACTTGTTGTCGGTGAGCGCAGCGCCGCTGTGGCAGGTGTTGCACTCGGCCTGCTGGAAGACCTGGGCGCCGCGGAGCTGCGCGTCGGTCGGCTCCGCGCGCTTGTGCGGATTGTCCGGCGCGCTGACCCAGTCCATGTAGGCCGCGAGCTGGGCGACCTCGACCTTGTACAGGTTCCCGTTGCCCCCCATCCGCGCGCCGGCGGTGTGCTGCATGAACTCCACGATGTCGGTGAACTCGCCGTTCCAGTGGAAAGGAGCGGTCTTGCTCATCATGCGACCGGCGATCGACGGGGTCTGCCGAGGGCCGTCCGGGAAGCCCCACACGTGACCGTCCTCGCGGCCGCCTTCGGTGTGGCAGGTGTTGCACGACACCGCGGTGGTCGAGGGATCGTTGATCCGCGGATCGTCGGCGGCGAAGAACAGGCGGCGGCCCGCAGAGACATCCGCGGGCATGCTCGGCGGGTCGTAGGCCAGGATCTCCGAATCTTCGACCACGATCGCCGCGGTGGCCCCTTCACCTTTCTGCCGCAGGACGCTGAGCCGGTGGTCGAACTGGGCATAGATGAACGCGGACATGCCGTCGCGGGTGAGGGCGATGCCGTCCGGTCCCTTGCCGACGTTCTGGATGACCTCGCGCAGTGCCGGCGTGGGCCCGGCCAGGAATCCGAAGCTGTCCGCGTTGATGTCCGGCCCCGTCCGCCGGGAGGTCGGCAGGATCGCGACGTTGTTGCTTTCGCGGTTCACCACGAACAGCCAGGTGCCGGTGGGGTCGATCACCGCGGCCGACGTCCCCTGAATGGGCGGGGTGGGGGCGTCGCCGAAGCCGGAGCTTGGCCGGAACAGAACCGACGACGGGTATTCCCTCTCCTCGCTGGTGGTGTTGCAATTCGTCAAATCGTCCGCTTTCGGCTCCGCGGTGGAGGCCTCGTAGGTCACCAGCCCGGCGGTGGAGACGGCGCTCATGCCACACGGGCCGCCGCCGGCGTAATAGCCGCCGAAGGTGGAAGGCCTCGTACCGATGGGATCTTCGCGGGACCAGGTCACGGTGAGGTAGGCGTGATTGGCCTCCGGGTTCGCAACCAGCACGCCGGCCGAACGGGGACGGAAGGTGCTGATGGAGCCGGCCGGGGTGCCGAACGAGTCGCCTTCACCGGAGACCTTCGAGTGGTTCGCGACCTCATAGAGGGCGCCCTTGCCGGTGCCGAAGGCCCCCTCCTTCGTGTTGTCGCGCACGATCTCGGGGCGAGAGAGATCCACCACCACCACGTCACCCTTCCGATGCAGGCTGACCAGGGCGCGGTCGGCGCTGAGCAGGGCGATGTAGCGCGGCTCTTCGCCCACCGCGAGATCCCACTTCACCTGGAGGCTGGCGGTGTCGATGGCGGTGACGGTGCCGTACTCGGCGGACTCCAGGGAGGTGCTGTTCACGACGTACAGCGTCCGACCGTCGGGCGAGAGCGCCAGGCCGACGGGCTCGACAGCGACCGGGATGCGGTCGGCCACCTGCCACGCGCCCCTGCGGATCACCGACACGCTCCGGGCGCCGCGGTTCGTCACGTACAGGGTGTCGTCCGGGCCGACGGCGATCTGCTCCGGCGCCGCGCCGACCTTGACCTCGGCCACCTTCGCCAGGGTCTTCGCGTCGGCCACAAGGACGATCTCGTTGTCGCGGTCGATGGCGTAGACGAGCGCGTCGTCCGAGCTCAACGCGACCGTTCCGGACTGGTTGCGCCAGGTCTCCGGTGCCCTGCTCTCGCAGGCTGCCAGACCCAGTACGCCCGCCAGCGCGGCGGCGAGCAGCAGCTTTCTCATACCTGCCTCCTTGCGCGACAACCGTGACATCGATGCCCTGATCTCCGGAGCGGCTCCTGGCCCTCCGGTCGGATAAGCGCCCGTGATTGCTTCCCTCAGACGTCCCACTGACTCGATGTGCGGGCGACTGTTTGCAGTGGCCGTGCCGCTTACTATCTCACCAGGCGAGCTCGTGCATGGGCAGGACTTGCCGTCGCCGCGCGTTGTGCGACGTTCTCCTCCCTTCATCGGCTGCACATGTCCAATCATCGCTCCACTGAAGCCGTCGGATTCCGACGCGCCTTCACCCTGCTGATCCTGCTGGTGGTGCTGCCTTCGGCCGGCCTGTCCGGGTTCGGGGTGGTGGCGATCATCAATGAGCGGGCGGCCGTGGAGAAACGGCTGGAGACCGCCTGGTCGGGGCGACTGGCGGCGATCTCTGACGAGTTGGTCGAAGCGCTGGGCCGAACTGAGATTGTAGAAGACAGCGCAGAGGTCCTGGTCCAGGCACCGGACGGCGACCTGCTCTCGGATGGGTGGTTCCGGGTTCGCGATGGCGAGGTGACTTCGTCGGATCCGCGCCTCACCCAGGCGGTCATGCCAGTGGTGACGGAGCTCGACGAGATCGGGACGGAACAGGTCGCCTTTTCCTCGTCCAGCGCGACCGGGACGTTCCTCGTCGTCGCCCGGCGCGCGGGCGAGGAGATCGTCGGCGCCCGACTCGATCACGGGAAGGTCGAGGCGATCCTCAGCGGGATCGCCGGCGAGCTGATCGCGCCCGCCGAGCCGGTCCGCTTCGAGCTTCGCCCGGTGAAGCGCGACTTCAACGAAGGGCTCGTCGGCAAGCTGGTCTCGGAGGTCGTCCAGGCGCGCGACTCCGCGCTGGCGCCGACGGCGCTCGCGGACCGGCTGATGCCGGCGCCGCTGCAGGACTACCTGCTCGTGGCGGTGCCGCTGGGAGAGGACCCGGTCGCCCATGCCTCCACGCGAAACCGCGCCCTGTACATCGTGCTGCTGGTGGTCTTCTACGCGACCCTGGCGATCGGCGTCGTGTTCACCGCGCGGGCGCTGTACCTGGAGTCGAAGCTGTCCCGCCTGAAGACGGACTTCGTCTCGCTGGTGAGCCACGAGCTGCGCACGCCGCTCACCTCGATCCGGATGTTCATCGAGACGCTCTCGCTGGGTCGGGTGAAGGATCCCGCGCAGACGCAGGAGGTGTTCACGCTCCTCAACAGGGAGACGGAGCGCCTCTCCGTCATGATCGAACGCGTGCTGGACTGGGCGCGAATCGAGAGCGGCCGACGGAAGTACCAGCTCGAGCCGGTCGCCGTGGCCGGGATCATCGACGCGAGCATCGCCGCGTTCCGCACCCAGCGCTTCGACGCCCGGATGACACTGACGCGGGAGCTGGACCCGGATCTCCCGCGCGTCACGGTGGATCAGGAGGCCATGTCGGATGCAGTGCTGAACCTGCTGCAGAACGCGTTCAAGTACACCGGCGACGACAAACGGATTACGGTCCGGGCGAAGCGTGAGAAGAAGGGCGTGGTGATCGAGGTCGAGGACAACGGCGTCGGCATCGCCCCGCGCGATCGCAAGAAGGTGTTCGATCGCTTCTACCGGGTCGACAATCTCCTGACCCGAAAGACGGAAGGCTCCGGGCTCGGCCTGGCCATTGCCAAGCGGGTGATCGAGGCGCACGGAGGAACCGTGCAGGTCCGCAGCGAGTTGGGCAAGGGCAGCTGCTTCAGCATCCATCTCCCACTATGATCGATACCGAGCAGCCAACGAGAATCCTGGTCATCGAGGACGATCTGTCGATCCTCACGGGTCTCTCCATGAACCTGCGCTACGAGGGCTACGAAGTCCTCCAGGCGCAGGACGGTCGCACTGGCCTGGCGAAGGCGATGGACGAGCGTCCGGATCTGGTGCTGCTCGATGTGATGCTCCCGGAGCTCAACGGCTATGAGGTCGTCCGGGAGCTGCGCCAGCGGGGCAACGAGGTCCCGGTGGTGATCGTCTCGGCGAAGGGCTCCGAGCGCGACAAGGTCACCGGGCTGGACGAGGGCGCGGACGACTACGTCACCAAGCCGTTCAGCCTCCAGGAGCTGCTCTCGAGGATCAAGGCGGTCCTCCGACGGCGACTGCGCGGGAGCGAGATCTTCACCTTCGGCGCGGTCTCTGTCGACCTGGCGAGCAAGACGGTGACGCGCGAAAACAAGCCCGTGGACATGACGGCCCAGGAGTTCCGGCTCCTGCAGCACTTCATCAGCCACCCCGGTCGCACCTTCAATCGCGACGAGCTGCTCTCGGGCGCCTGGGGGTTCGACTACGAGGGCACCGCCCGGACGGTCGACAACTTCGTCCGTGCGCTCAGGCTGAAGCTGGAGCCGGATCCGGACCACCCCAGGTACTTCCTCACCGTGCGCGGCCTCGGATACCGTTTCGAAAGGTGACGTCCCTCTTCGAAACGCCGTTCCCGGTGCTCCTCAACACGATCCTCCGCGAGGAGCGCACCTGCACTCTGGAGCTCCGGCTCCGGCAGCTCGAGAAGAAGATCCATTTCGAGGAGGGCGCCCCCGTCGCCTGCACCTCGAACCTGCTCCACGAGACGCTCGGGAAGTACCTCGTCGAGAAGGGGAAGCTCACGGAGCCGCAGTATCAGGCGACGCTGGCGGAGAGCATCACCACCGGCCGGCCCATGGGCGAGCTGCTGGTGAACAAGCAGCTCATCGCGCCATTCGAGCTCTACAAGCAGCTCCAGGCGAACCTCGCCCACAAGATCCTCGAGGCGTTCCGCTGGTCGGAGGGCACGTACCGGATCGTATCCGGCGGCGAGGCCTCGGACAGCGCGCTGCGGATGAACTCGGCGCAGCTCATCCTCACCGGCACCTCGAACCTGCTGCCCTTCGACATCGTCGCGACCCACCTCACCTTCTCCGACGACCAGCGCTTCGCCGCCGTCCACGAGCCGCCCCCGGCGGTCGCGGATCTGAAGCTGTCGGGGCGTGACGCGCGCTTCCTGCAGGCCTTGAAGAGCCGACCCACCTTCGCCGAGCTGATGGCGCAGACGGAGCTGGACGTGGAGCCGGCGCTTCGGAAGCTCTACGCGCTGGTGATCCTGGGGCTCGCGGATCAGGCCGAGAAGGTCCCCGAACGCGCGCCCTCGCGCGTGGCCCCCGTGGCCGCTCCCGCCCCCGCGCCCGTGGTGGCGGCCCCGCCTCCGAAGATTATCGCGGATGACGACGTCGCCACGCGCGATGCGTTGATGACAGCGTTCCTCGAGCACCGCACCCGCGACCCGTTCTCGCTGCTCGGCGTCCCGGAGGACGCGCAGCCCGCGACGATTCGCGGCGCGTTCCTCGAGTTGGCTGCCCGCTTCGCGCCGATCCGCTTCGCCACGCCGGAGCTTCGCGAGAAGGCCGAAGCGCTCCTGGTCGCGTGGTCCCGCGCGTTCGCCCTGCTGATCGACCCGGAGCAGAACGCGCTGTGGAAGCAGCGTCGACGCGCCGCCGAGGAGCGACGCCGGAGCGAGGTGAAGCCTTCGACCGCAGAGCAGTTCCGCATCCGCACAGACCTGCTCGACGCGCGCAGCCAGTTCGATCAAGCGCGCGAACGCCTCGCCGCGAACAACCCACGCGCCGCGATGGAGTACTTCGAGTACGCCTGCGACATCGATCCCCGGCCGCAGCACCGCGCCTGGCGCGCCTGGTGCCGGTATCTCATCTCGCCGGAGCGGCACGCACGGCTGGCACTGGAGGAGCTCACGGCCCTGTGTCGCGAGGAGGGAGCGACCGACGAGGCCTTCGGGTTCGCCGGGGAGATCCACCGCAAGCTCGGTCAATACACCGAGGCGGAGGCGAGCTTCCGGCGGGCGTTCAAGCTCAACCCGCAGAACCGCGCGTGGGCCGACGCGATCCCGCAGGTCCTCAAGGCGCAGAAGCGCTGATCCGGTCAGCGCACGCCTACCAGCGGTGCTCCACCCTCTGCTGCCGGTACCACTCCGCTGCGCGCAGCAGCTTCAGCTCGAGCCGACTCCCGCGCACGGCCACACCGACCTCCTGCCCGCGGGACCTCACCAGCATGTCGCCCCACTGCCGGGTCCCGTTCTTCCGAACGCGACCGAGGATCTCCATCGACTGTCCGCGCGCGTTGAGTTCGTCGATCTCCAGCAGCCCTTGTCCGACGCGCACGCGCGCGGTCGTCCGCAGCGCCTGCAGCCTCACCATGGAGCCAACCCAGCCCGGCAGCGCCTCCGCTTCCGTCTGGTCCATGAAGAGCGCCACGAGGGGACGCCCGTCGCGAAGCGTCGTGTCCACGTTGGCCTCGAGCAGGACCCTCTCGCCGGGCCGGACCTTCCCCTTCGACACGTCGATGCGGCCGAACCACCTGTCGGCGGAGAGCGCGCCCTCCTTCAGGGCCATGTCGTCGATCAACACGGTGGCGTCGACGATGTCCGAGTCAGCGGTGCTCAGGTTCACGTTTCCCAGCCTGGCCTCGAGGCTCCAATCACCTTTCAGGCGCTCGTCGATGTAGGCGAGCACCGTCTGCTTCCCGCCGAGCTTCAGCTCGGCAGAGGCCTTCCCCTGGTGAGGCCAGGAGACCTTTCCGGTGAAGGTCCCGCTCCCCTGCATCACCTTCAGCGGCAGATCCGAAGGCGCGTAGTCGTTGAGCACGCGAAGATCCGGCACCTGCCCGTCGATCGCCTGCAGCGAGCTGAATGGCTCGAACGCGGGCCGCGCCAGATCGAACGGCGCCGCGTCCATCCGGAGCGATAGGAGTCTGCCGTCGACGAGCGCGCGCGTGCTGCCGACGCGGGTCACGGAGTACGGAGACAACCGGGCGTCCAGACGCAGCTTCGGGGTGCCAGCGCTGCCGCCCCAGTGGGCCTCGAGCTCGAGCGGCCCCACCACCCGATAGCCGTGTGTGGCCGCTTCCGCGCTCGGCGAGCTCCACCGCACTTCGCTTCCCGACGCGACCACACCGTCCTTCAGCGACACCCGCGCGGTGAGTGGACCGCGACCTCCGCCCAGCTCCGCCGGGACGGGGAGGTTCGGAAAGTGGCGGAGGAACTCGACCTCCTCGACCACCCCGCCCACGTCGGCGCGCGTGGAGAGACCGCGGAAGAAGCCATGGCCGTCGACGGCGTCGAGATCGGTCCGAGCGAGCGTCGCCGCGACGACACCGTGCACGTCCGACGCGGCCTTCCAGTTCGCCAACGTCAGCGTCCCCCTTTCGACCCGGGCCTCCACCGGGCCCGCCTCGAGCCGACCGCCCGCTTCGTAGCGGAAGCTGCCGCGCGCAGACGCGCGACCCTCGAAGCGGTAGGCCTCGAGCCACACCTCCCGGAGGTCCGAGACGACGCCGACCTCGAGCTCGATCGACCATGGGTTGCGCTGCGTTCGTGCGCTCAGAGACGCCGCGGTGTCCTCGGTGCGGAGCGGCGGGGGCATGCCGCTCATGGGTGGCAGCAGCGCGAGGTACTCATCCGTGGCGTCCGCCTTCTGCACCCGGGGACGCACCCGGACCCGTGCGCGGTCCATTCGGGCGCCGCGGAGAGCGATCCGATGCTCCGACAGCTTCGAGAGATCCAGCTGCGTCTCGAGCCTCCCGAACGAGACCCACCACTGAAGCGCCCGCTGCTGACCTGTGAGGATGGGCGCAGTGAGCACGCACCGAGCAGGCCACTTCCTCCAGGACGCGAGGAGATCCTCGGGGAACATGGAGAGTCGCCGCACATCCAGCTGGGGCCCGTCGAAGGCAAGCTCGAGCGCCTCGCTCTTCACCAGCGGCGGCTGGCCGGGGCGGCCCAGCTGCGTCTTGAGAAGCATCGCGGACACCCGCGTGCGCGGCGCGCCCTCGACGAGTTCAACCGCCGCGCGCACGGATATGCCCCCTACACCCACGAACCCGTCGATCTCGCCCCGCAGGGATTCGGTCGACCACTCCAGCGTGCTCCCCGGCTGTGCCAGGCTGTCCTTGATCAACAGCCGGGTCTGCACCGGGCCGGCGCCCCCCTTCAGCGCCACCGGCGCGGGGAGGCCCGGCAGCTCTCGCAGGAAGCCGACGTCGCGCACCTGGCCCTGCAGCGAGGCCTCTCCCGCCGCGGTAGCGAAGTGCGCGAGACCGCGCCCCTCGAAGTGATCGACCGGACCGAGCGACACCCTGGCCTCGCCGCGGAGCTGGTCGGCTGCGACCTCTCCCGCGATGTAGAGCGAACCGTCCCGGACCTTCACCTCAGTGGGCAGGAACCGCGTGACCCGTCCGGGAGCGACCTGGAAGCTGCCGGTCGCATCCATCCGTCCTTCGAAACGGAACAGGTCGATCCACAGCTCCTCGAGACGGTCCACCCGGGCCGACGCGACCTCGATGCGCCAGGGATCGAGTACGCGCCGCTCGTCGGGCGGGAGCAGCGGGCCTTCCTCCAGCAGATCGACCGGCGGCTCACCCGGGAGCGCGGGAAGCTGCGCCAGGCGCTCCGGCGTGGCGTCCAGCGGGTGCAGCTTCGGACGGATGCGGACGCGCACGCCGGTCAGCTTCAGGCTGTCGAGCCGCTTTGTGTCGCCGGTGAGCGATGAGAGCTGGGCCGAGGCGCTCGCGCGCCTCGCAGAGACATGCCACGTGAAGCCCGGCTCCTCGCCGCGCACGCTGAGCTTCTCGACGAACACCGTCCCCGGCCAGAGAGACCACGCAGACTCGTACTCGAGCACGAGCCCCGGGCGCATCGCCCCCACGAGCCGAGGGAGGTACTCGGTGTTCAGGTAGATGTTCACCCCGATGGCCGCAGCGATGATCATCGCGATCGCGACGAGCGCGCCGATCACGGCACGGCCGGGCAGGCGGGAGTTCATTCAGCCGCGAAGATCGCAGAAGCCCGCTCTCGACGGAACAACGGAGCGTGGTCGCCTGGTGGGCATACGAGAAACGAGCTTTCGCCTACCGAGCAGGGCGCGGCTCGGGCTAGCTTCGCTTCAGAGAGGTCGGCATGCCCGATTCCAGGATCCACGACGAGGTTCTCGGTTCGCTGCGGCATGACGCCGAACTCGATCGCTACCAGGGAAGCTACGCCTTCGAGGCAACGTTCCTGACCATCTCCGTCTCATCCGACGGCGGAAGCTTCGAGGCCGCCCTCGCGCGAGCCCGCCACATCCTGCTGGGCCTCAAACACTATTCGGAATCGGCGAAGGAGTACGCAGCACTGAAGCTCCTCGGGCGGAAAAACGACTCCTGGCTCGATGAAGACGAGGACCCGCTCACGTCCGACGAGTTCAAGGCGCGCATGCAATTGACCGCGCTCGATTTCAGCGGCGATGGCGGTGTGACGTTCTGGCACGACGACGGCGATCTTTTCTGGGGTCACGCCATCGAGATCGACATGAACGGAGAGGACCGCTACTTCCGAGCCGATACTCCAGGGTAGCTGTTCGAAAGATGTCCGCGGCAAGCCCCGTTCCGTGGCTCGTGCGCCCGTCGCTGGCGCCCGTTAGTGTGCGCCCGTGTCACCTCCCCGCCCCCAGCCTGCCCGCCCGCCCTTCAAGGAGCGCCTGCGGAACCTCTCCTCGGTCTTCCGGCAGGTCCGGCCCACGCTGCGACTGGTCTGGGAGGCGGACCGGACGGGCACCCTGGTCATCGCCGGCATCACCCTGATCGCTGCGCTGCTCCCACCGGCCATCGCCTGGGTCGGGAAGCTGATCATCGACGCGGTGGTCGCTGCAGCCGGGCAGGCCAGCGCGGCGCCGGAGGTGGCGGGGCCGCTGCGCCAGCGCGTGTTCCTGCTCGTCGGCGTCGAGCTCGGGCTGATGATGCTGCAGATGGGCGTGACCCGGACGCTCGGGCTCATGCGAGAGCTGCTGCGCGGCAAGCTCGGGAACCTCATCAATCTGCGCATCCTGGAGAAGGCCCTCGAGCTCGAGGTCCGCCACTTCGAGGACGCGGAGACCTACGACAAGATGCAGAACGCGCGGCGCGAGGCTTCGGCCCGGCCGCTCTCGCTGGTGATGCAGTTCCTCACGGTGGGCCAGAACGTGGTGACGCTGGCCAGCTTCGCGGCGCTGCTCGTCTCGCTGTCTCCATGGAGCGTGCTGGTGATCGTGCTGGCCTCGGTCCCGGCGTTCATCGCCGAGGCCAAGCTCGCCGCCGAGTCGTTCCGACTCTACTCGTGGCGCGCGCCGGAGGGCCGCAAGCTCAACTACCTGGAGTGGATCCTCACGCGCGACACGCACGTGAAGGAGGTGAAGCTCTTCGGGCTCGGCCAACTGATCCTGGGGCGCTACAAGGCGCTGTTCTCGAAGTTCTTCGACGAGGACCGGCGGCTCGCCATACGTCGCGCGACCTGGGGTTTCGGGCTGGGCCTGCTCTCGCTGGCGGCGTTCTACGGCGCCTACGCGCTGGTGGCCGGGAGAGCGGCGCGGGCGGAGATCACGCTCGGTGACATGGCGCTGTACCTCGCGGTCTTCCGCCAGGGTCAGGGCGCGTTCCAGGCGATCCTCACCGCGGTCGGTTCGATGTACGAAGACGCGCTGTTCATGTCGAACCTGTTCGCGTTCCTCACCCTGCCCACCCACGGCGAGCGCCCCCGGGTGCCGACCCCGCTGTCGCTGCCGCGAGGCCAGACGCACGCGTTCGAGTTCCGCAACGTCTCGTTCCGCTATCCGGGCAAGGAGGGCTGGGCGCTGCGCGGCGTGAACCTGGTGATCCGCCCGGGCGAGCGGGTCGCGCTGGTGGGCGAGAACGGCGCGGGCAAGAGCACGCTGGTGAAGCTTCTGATGCGCCTGTACGAGCCCACCGAGGGGCAGATCCTCTACGGCGGGATCGACGTTCGCGACTTCGATGCAGTGGACCTGCGCTCGCGAATCGGCGCGGTGTTCCAGGACTTCGTGCGCTACCAGTTCCCCGTGTCGGAGAACATCGGACTGGGCGACGTGCGCTTCATCTCGGATCGGCCGCGGATCCAGCAGGCGGCTGAACAGGGCGGCGCGGCGCCGATCATCGCAACGTTGCCGCAGGGCTACGACACGCCGCTGGGCGGCTGGTTCGAGTCCGGCACGGAGCTCTCGGCCGGGCAGTGGCAGAAGCTGGCGGTGAGCCGCGCCTTCATGCGCGACGCGGAGGTGCTGATCCTCGACGAGCCGACCGCCAGCATCGACGCCGAAGCCGAACACGAGCTGTTCGAACGCTTCCAGGCGCTCGCCGCGGATCGCACCGCGATCGTCATCTCCCACCGCTTCTCCACGGTGCGGATGGCGGACCGGATCGCCGTGCTGCGTGACGGCCGGATCGAGGAGCTCGGCTCACACCGGGAGCTGATCGAGCTCGGCGGGCGCTACGCGCACCTGTTCCAGCTCCAGGCGCGCGGGTATCTCGACCAGGGAGCCTAGGGACGAAACCTGTCAGCGTCGGCTTGGTCGCGCAGCCTCGCGTCGACGACCGGCGGAATGATTTCGCGCGCGGACAGGATGGCCACGTCGACGTGCTTCCAACCGTCTACCCGCAGGGTGGTGACCCACCCGCCCCACGTCGCGGCCCGGCGATACTGGCCCGTCGACCCGCCGTCCCGGTCCTCCCATTGGGCGTACAGGCGGAACACGTTCCGAGGCTCACCGTTGCCGACGAACGGGTCGTCATCGAGGTAGAGCAGGTTCTGCGTCCCGCCCTCGATCCGATAGGACACCACCTTGATCGCGAGCCACCGGCCCTCGCTGAGCTGGAACGGGAACCGGGGCGTGAGCGCGATCTGGTCGTAGTCGGGATGGTTCAGCTCCCGGTACGCGAGGGGCGGCTCGCTCCCGAACGGCATCATGATGCCCGTGCAACTCGCCTCCGCGCGGTTCGCTACCGAGTGCCTGCCTCCCCGGAGC
>JBAWAM010000041.1:0-16328 GCA_049589315.1 Myxococcaceae bacterium | reverse complement strand
ACCATGTACACCACGAAGCAGTGCGTGAAGAAGCGCCGGGAGGGCCGCCCGCCCGCTCGTCTGCCGAGGAGGGTTCCCTTGAACCCGAATGGCATTTGCCTTCCACGCAGGGGGAGGCCAGCATGCCTCCCCTCGGAGGCCGGACGATGGGAGTGCTCGTCGCAGCGAGTGTGCTGGTGGTGGAGGACGATGCGGAGATCTTGCGCCTGATGAAGCAGGTGCTGTCCCGCGACTTCGTCGTCCACACCGCATCCTCGGGCGAAGAGGCTCTCCAGATCCTCCGCACCCAGAAGGTCCACGCGGTCGTCAGCGATCACATGCTCCCGTCGATGACCGGGGTGGACCTGCTGCGCGAGGCCGCGATGCTCCAGCCCGACGCCGCGCGCGTGCTCGTCACTGCCTCCACCCGCATGGACACCGCCCAGGAGGCGGTGAACGTCGCCAAGGTGAAGCGGTTCCTCACGAAGCCGTTCCGCACAGCGGAGCTCATCGCCACGGTGGGCGAGGCGATCCACGAGGTCGCGCTCACCCAGATCAAGACGCAGCTCGTGCAGGAGCTGAAGGCGCGCAACTCCGTGCTGTCCCGCGCGGTGAATGCGTTGGAGGCGCGCGACACGGACCTCTCCCACAAGCTGGAGCAGCTGGCGCTCCGGGACGCGGTCACCGGGTTGTTCACCCACCGGTACTTCATGGAGGCGCTCGCTGCGGAGCGGGCCCGGTCACAGCGAACGAGGGGGAGCTTCAGCCTGGTGCTGTTCGGCGTCGATGCGTTCCGGATCTTCAACCGCGAGTACGGGTACTCGGAGGGCGATCACCTGCTTCGTCGGGTGGCCAGGCTGCTGGCGCCGCTGGAGACGGCGGCGCGTTACGGCGGAGACCGGTTCGCGGTGCTGCTGGCGGGGGTGGAGCGCGAGGGCGCGCTCGCCACGGCGGAGCAGGTGCGGGTGGACGCCGAAAAGGTCGGTCACAGCGCCGACTCGCCGGGTTCGTTCACCTTGAGCGCCGGAGTCGCCACCTTCCCCGACCAGGGCGAAGACGAGGAGGCCCTCGTCGACGCCGCCGAACGCGCGCTGTCTCAGGCGAAGAAGGCCGGCGGAAACCGGATCGGCTGAGCTACAGCTCGACCTTCACTGGAGAGACGCCCCAGATCTCCTTCGCGTACTGGCGAATGGTGCGGTCCGAAGAGAACCGGCCGACCCGCGCGACGTTGTAGAGGGACATCCGGGTCCACGTGTCGGTGTCCTTGTAGGCCTTCACCACGCGCTCCTGCGCCTCGACGTAGGCGCGGAAGTCCGCCAGCACCAGATAGCGATCCTCTTCGAGCAGCGAGTGCACCAGCGGGTGGAACAGGGTGCGGTCCTCGGGAGAGAAGAAGCCGGAGGAGACCAGGTCGAGCACCTCCCGGAGCTCCTGATCCGACTCGTAGATCTCGCGCGGCCGGTAGCCTTCGGCCTGGCGTTGGAGCACCTCGTCGGCGGTGAGGCCGAAGAGGAAGAAGTTCTCCGGGCCGACCGCTTCGCGAATCTCGACGTTCGCGCCGTCCAGCGTGCCGATGGTCAGCGCGCCATTGAGGGCGAACTTCATGTTGCCCGTCCCCGACGCCTCCATGCCCGCGGTGGAGATCTGCTCCGATACCTCGGCCGCCGGGAAGATCCGCTCGGCCAGCGAGACCCGGTAGTTCGGCAGGAACACCACCTGGATGCCGGTGGTCCCCGCGTCGCTGTTCACGACCTCGGCGATCCCGTTGATGAGGCGGATGATCGACTTGGCCATGTGGTAGCCGGGGGCCGCCTTGGCGCCGAAGATGAACGCCCGCGGGTGCTGGATCGTCGAAGGATCCCGGCGCGCGCGCATCCACAGGGCCACGATGTGCAGCGCGTTGAGGAGCTGCCGCTTGTACTCGTGCAGGCGCTTGATCTGGACGTCGAAGATCGCGTTCGGATCGAGGTTGATCCACAGGAGGTCGCGCACGTGCCGCGCCAGCGCCTCCTTGTTGGCCCGCTTCACCTCTCGGAACGTCCCCACGAACTCGGGGTCGTCGATGAACGCCTCGAGCTTCGAGAGCTGCTCGAGATCGGTGACCCACCCGTCGCCAATCCGCGAGGTGATCAGGTTCGACAGGCCAGGGTTGCACAGCTTCAGCCAGCGCCGCGGGGTGACCCCGTTGGTCTTGTTGTTGAACCGCTCCGGGTACATCTCCGCGAAGTCACGGAGCGCATCCCGCTTGAGCAGGTTGGTGTGCAGCTCTGCCACGCCGTTGACGCTGTGCGAGCCCACCACCGCGAGGTGGGCCATCCGGACCGACTTCTCCCGCCCCTCTTCGACGAGGCTCATCCGGCGCATCCGGTCGTTGTCGAAGGGCCAGCGGATCTGCACCTGGCGCAGGAAGCGCTGGTTGATCTCGTAGATGATCTCCATGTGCCGCGGCAGCAGCCGCTCGAAGATCGACACAGGCCACTTCTCCAGCGCCTCGGCCAGGAGGGTGTGGTTGGTGTAGCCGAAGACCTGGACGGTGATGTTCCAGGCCTCGTCCCAGGGGATCCGCTTCTCGTCGACGAGCACGCGCATCAGCTCGGAGACGCCGATCGCCGGGTGCGTGTCGTTGAGCTGGATCGCCGCTTTCTTGTGGAAGTCCTTGAAGTCGGTGTGCGACTTCAGATAGCGCCGGACGATGTCGGCGATGGAGCAGGCGACGAAGAAGTACTCCTGCTTGAGCCGGAGCTCCTTGCCCGCGATGAAGTTGTCGTTGGGGTAGAGGACCTTGGAGATGACCTCGGAGTCGTTCTTCTCCAGCACCGAGCGCTCGTAGTCGCCGCCGTTGAAGAGCTGGAAGTCGAACTCCTCCGACGCGCGCGCCTGCCACAGGCGCAGCGTGTTCACCGTGTTGGTGTTGTAGCCGCAGATCGGCATGTCGTACGGGATGCCCACCACGGTCTTGCCGCCGACCCAGCGGGCCACCTTGCGCCCATCCGCGGCCTGGTGGTGCTCGACGTGCCCATAGAAGCGCACCGGCACCGCCTTCTCCGGACGGACGATCTCCCACGGGTTGCCGAAACGCAGCCACTCGTCGGCGCGCTCCACCTGGCTGCCGTTGACGATGTCCTGGGTGAAGATGCCGAACTCGTAGCGGATGCCGTAGCCGAAGCCGGGCAGGCCGAGCGTCGCCATGGAGTCGAGGAAGCACGCGGCCAGACGTCCGAGGCCGCCGTTGCCCAACCCGGCGTCCGGCTCCATCTCCAGCAGCGCGTCCAGGTCCACGCCCGTCTGGCGCAGCGCCTCACGCGCGGTCTCCATCAGGCCCATGTTCATCAGGTTGTTGGAGAGGGCGCGCCCGAGGAGATACTCGGCGGACAGGTAGTAGGCGCGCTTCACGTCCTGCGCGTAGTAGGTCCGCGACGAGGCGACCCAGCGCTCGGCCAGGCGATCCCGGACCGCGTTCGCGAAGGCGAGGAAGCGGTCGTGGGTGGTCGCCGTGTCCGGGTTCTTTCCCCGCTCGAACTGGACGTGGTCGAGGAACGCGCGGCGGATGCTCTCCGCGTCCATCCCGCTTCGGACGCGAGCGTCGGTGAAGGAAGGGGAAGCGGTCGGACTGGACGAAGTCTCGGCAATCCGAAGCTCAGGTGCGGAACGTTGGGGCATGTGCGACGGCCTCGAGGGAAAGGTTCGGTTCCAAACCCACAGCAACGCCGTGAACGTCCCGGCGCGCAGGGGACGGCAATCCTACCGATCCCTGCCATGGGCGTGTGCGTGAATGTGCCGGAAGGCGCTTCGAAGGGCTGCCTGCCTGTGCGCCCGCCGATCAGCGGGTGGCGGCTGCCGGGCGGCCAGTCGACGAGAGCGACGCCATCTCGGTGGCCTTGAGTTGGGCCACGAATGGCGCGATTGCGCCCTGGTACGCTTCGAGCTGCGCCTGCGGGATCGGCTCGGCCCGAGGGAAGTTCTGGTTCAGCGGGTTGACGTAGCTCCCGCCGCGCTTGAGAGCGTAGTGCAGGTGGGGGCCCGTGCTGCGGCCGGTGTTGCCGGTGAGCGCGATCACCTGCTTCTGCGAGACCCGCTGGCCCGCGCGGACCATGACCCGGGAGAGGTGGGCGTAGCAGGTCTCGAAGCTGTTCATGTGGCGCAGGCAGACGAGGTTTCCGTTGGCGCCTGCGTAGCCGGCCCGGGTCACCGTTCCGTCCGCGACCGCCCACACCGGCGTGCCGATCCCCGCGCCGTAGTCCACGCCGTTGTGTGCCTTGACGAACTTCAGCACGGGGTGGAGGCGGGACCCGAACCGCGACGTGACGTTGGCATACTTGAGCGGGCTCTTCAGGAAGCTCTTTCGCGCGGAGCTCCCGTCCTGCTGGAAGTAGGAGATCTTGCCGTCGGGGAGCTCGTAGCGGAACACGCGCTTCTCGCCGACCAGGTGCCCGTCGTACGACGCGGCGTGGATCTCGCCGTAGCGGATGTGCCGTCCCTTCGAGACGATCTTCTCCACGACGGCGCGGGCGCGGTCGCCCTTGCGGACGTCCTGGTAGAAGTCGATGTCCCAGGCGAACACGTCCGACAGCCCGAGCGCGATCTCCGGGCTCTCTCCGGCCGCCAGCGCCGACTCGTAGAGCGAGCTCTGGATGTCGAGCTCGACGGTGACGATCTTCGTCTCCATCTCGATGGAGCGCTTCCACGCCTTGTACGTGTCGCCGTCGCGGCGGACCTGCCACTCGTCCAGCGGGCCGGAGCGGAACCCGAAGAAGTCCAGCTCGCCGTGGCGAAGCACGACGCGGAATTGATCGCCGGGACGGATCCTCGTGAAGTCGAACACGCCCTTGAGCGCGGTCACCAACGCGTGGACCTTCTCGTCCGGGAGGGGAACCGCATGGAGCGCGTGCGCCAGCGTCTGGTTCCGCTCGATGCGGCGGTTGAGGATCGTGGTCGTTTCAGCAGCCATCGCTGCGCCGCTCGCCATCAGGGCGAGGGCGCACACCAGAATGCGCGCGTTCATCTGTGCTGCGGATTGTAGAGGAAAGCGTCGCGCTGTCGAACAACGGTTCGCGACAAGCCGGCAGGCGGCCGGCCGAGCAGGATTCCTCCTTCCGGACGGACGCCTACTTCTTTTCGTTCTTCAGCCGCAGGTACTCCTGGTAGTAGGCGCGCGCCTTCTCCAGCAGCTCGCGGACCTCCTTCTCTTCCGGGTACCGATCACCGAGATCCCCCTGTCCGCCGGCGCGGAGGGTGTTGCGGATGGACTCCGCGGCGCTGCCTTCCGCCCCCGCTCTCGATTCGGTCGTGGGCTGCTTCAGCAGCCCGGGGTAGTCGGTGATGCCGCGGGTGATCTTCACGTGGGCGTAGTCGCCGTCGCTGTTGCGTTCGGCCACGCTCCACACCGCGCGCAGCTCCAGATCGCCCGCGAAGCGGACCATCAGCGGCCCCAGGACGCGCAGGAGGAACTCGCCTCGGGCGTCGCGGAACAGGTAGATGTCCGTGAGCATTGCCTCGGGACCAATGGGGCGGAACCGGAGGTAGCTGTCACCTTCGGCGGCCGCGAGCGCCAGCTCGCCCTCCTCGGAGGTGAGCGTCAGCCCCAGGTCCTTCCCGGCTTCACTCTGCGGGAGTCGCTCCAGCTCCAGCCGGGGGACCTTCAGCCGGAACGAGATCACCTCGGCGTTGTCGATGCGGGGACCCATCGTTCGAACGTGCTCCTCCATCTCAGAGCTCCACCTTCTTTTCGGTGTGGTTCTGCCCATCGAAACGCATGACCAGGCCCTTTCCGTCGGACCGCGTCATGATGTTGACCGGACGCCGCCACATCGCCTGCACGTTGCGGAGCGTCTCCTTCGCTTCATCCTGCTTGAGGTCCAGCCCGTCGTGGCGGTGGGACAGCAGGAGCTCGCCGCGGTTCTCGAAGTTGCCGTCCATCACCTCGATGATCGGCTGCCCGAAGTTGGTGAGCTGCTGCAGCAGCTTGTTCTTCACCTTGCGGAACTCGCGGTCGAGGATCTCCCAGCTGTTCCGCTTGTCGTTGAACCCGTAGACGAAGAGCTTCTGCTCCAGCGCGAACTCGGCCGTGAGGAAGGTGTCGATGAAGGTGATGTCGTTGTAGTGCTTGCGCACCTCGAAGACCTTCTCGCGGCCCAGCCCCAGCTTCTTGTCCCAGGAGCGGCGGGCGCGGAGATCGTCGCACTCGTCGTACTCCTTGCCGAAGCGGCCCTTGTTCCACCGGTCCTCGATGTCCCGCCACAGCTCGATGCCGAGCTTGTACGGGTTGAGCTGGCCGGGGCGGGTGCTCATGGTGCCCGAGTGCCGGTCGGCGTAGTCGATGACCTCGTCGTCCTTCAGGGCGCGGCGGGTCATGATCGTGGAGTGCCAGTAGCTGGCCCAGCCCTCGTTCATGATCTTCGTCTGGCCCTGCGGCGCGAAGTAGTAGGCCTCCTCGCGGAGGATGGCGAGGATGTCGAACTCCCACTGCTCCAGCGGAGCGTGCTCGAGGACGAACAGGAGCACGTCGCGCTGGGGGCGTTCGGGGAACTTCTTCTTCGCCTCCTTCTCCTGCTCGACCCGCTTCCGCTGGCTGTCGAGGAACTCCTGCGGGTTCATGTAGCCGCGCATGTACTCGCGGTCGACCTTGAACCCCGTCACCAGCTCGTTCGCCTTCTGCTCCTCCTCGACCCGCTTCGGATCCGGGTTGCGGCGGATGTGCGGCGCGTGCTGGTCGATCAGGTTCTCCAGCGACAGCGCCCGGTCGATGAAGTCCTCGACCTTCTCCACGCCGATCTTGTCGACCCACCGGCGCACCCGGGTGGCGTGGTTGGCCATCTCGTCGACCATCCGCCGGTTGGTGTGCCGGAAGGAGAAGTTGTTCTTGAAGAAGTCGTTGTGACCGAACACGTGGGCCATCACCAGCTTCTGGTCCACGTCCGAGTTCGACTCCTGGAGGTAGGCGTAGCAGGGGTCGTTGTTGATGACGAGCTCGTAGATCTTCGACAGCCCGTACTCGTAGCCCTTGGAGAGCTGCTCGTACTCCATGCCCCAGCGCCAGTGCGGATAGCGGGTGGGGAAGCCGCCGTAGGCGGCGACCATGTTGAGCTCGTCGAAGGTCAGCACCTCGAAGACCTGCTCGAAGAAGTCGAGCCCGTACTCGCGGGCGTACCCTTCGATCTCGTCCCTCAGTGCCTGGAGCTTCGGTGTGAGTCCCTTCGGCATCAGCGCCCCTTGCCCAGGAAATCCTTGATCGAGGTGTAGATGGCGTCCTTGTCGGCGATCTCGCTCAGCGCGATGTTGTCCGTGTCGCCGACGGTTTCGCGCAGGTCCTTGATGAACTGCCCGGAGCCGTACGGGCTCTCCACCTGGCCATAGGCGAACTGGTTCACCGCCGGGAGGATTTCGCCCTTGAGGAGATCGACGCACAGCCTCGTGTCGTCGGCGCTCCAGTTGTCGCCGTCGGAGAAGTGGAACGGGTAGATGTTCCAGGACGAGGCGGGGTAGTCCGCCTTGATGATGTCCCGGCACAGCTTGTACGCCGAGGAGATCATCGTCCCGCCCGACTCGCGGGTGTGGAAGAACGTGTCCCGGTCGACCTCGCGCGCCACCGCGTCGTGGATGACGTAGCGCGTCTCCAGGCCCTTGTACTGGTGGCGCAGCCACGTATCGAGCCAGAAGCTCTCGATCCGGACGATCTCCTTCTGTTCGTCGCCCATCGAGCCGGACACATCCATCATGTAGATGATGACCGCATTGGTCTCCGGCAGGTTCTGGATCTTGTACGAGCGGTAGCGCCGGTCCTCGCGGGTGGGGACGATCAGCGGGCGCTTCGGATCGTAGGTGCCCATCGCGATCTGCCGCTTCAGCGCCTGCTTGAAGGTTCGCTTGAAGTGGCGGAGCGACTCCGGCCCGGTGGTGTTCACGCCGGTGTACTTGAGCTTCTGGGTGACGATCTGTTCCTTGCCCTTGTTCTCGATTTTGGGCAGCTGCAGCTCCTCGCCGAGGATCTGCGCCATCTCTTCGAGCGTGATGTCCACCTCGAGCGCGTGCGCGCCTTCACCCTCGCCGGCCTGGCCGGTGCCGTCGCCGGGCTGCTGCTGACCGGGCCCGAGCGACTGGCCGATCTCCCCTTCGCCCTGGCCCACGCCGCCCTGCTGCTTCGAGCCGAAGCGGAAGTGCGGGATGTCGATGAAGGGGATGGGGATGGAGATGGTGTCCTTCCCCTTCTTTCCCATCATCTCGCCCTTCTGGACGTACTTCCGGAGGTTCTGCTTGATCTTCCCCCGGACGATCTGTCGGAAGCGCGAGTGGTCTTGATGGATCTTCAGCGACATCCCGGCTCCTACTCCTTGGCGTCGCCGCGGGCGAAGATGCTCGCGACGAAGTTCAGCACGTCGGTGCTGCAGATTTCGCAGTAGCCGTAGTTCTTGATCATCCGGTCCTTCACCAGGTCGATCTTCTCCTGGGTGTCCTTGTCCACCACGCTGGACACGAGGTTCTTCAGCTTGATCGAGTCCTTCTGGTCCTCGAACAGCTTCAGCTCCAGCGCCTTATGGAGCCGCTCGTTCGTCCGGTAGTTGAACGACTTCCCATCGACCGCCAGCGCGCCGATGTAGTTCATGATCTCGCGGCGGAAGTCGTCCTTGCGCGTCTCGGGGATGTCGATCTTCTCCTCGATCGCCCGCATCAGGCGCTCATCCGGCTCCTCGTAGAGACCGGTGTACTTGTTCTTCACCTTCTCGCGCTGGGTGTACGCCTTGATGTTGTCGATGTAGTTGCCGCAGAGCTTGCCGATCGAGTCCTCGTCCGCGCTGATCGCACGCTGGACCTCGTTCTTCACGACGTCCTCGTACTCCTGCTTCACCGACGTGAGCAGCTCGCGGTAGCGCTTGCGCGCCTCTTCGTCGCGGATGAGCGAGTGACCCTTGAGGCCCGCCTCCAGCTCGTTCAGCACCATGAACGGGTTGATGCAGCCCTCGCCCTTGTCGGACACCAGCGCATTGGAGATCTTGTCCTGGATGTAGCGGGGCGAGATCCCGTCGAGCCCTTCGCGCACCGACTCCTTGCGCAGTTCCTTGATGTTGTCCTCGGTGAAGTTGGGCAGCGTCTTGCCGTTGTAGAGCTTCAGCTTCTGCAGGAGCGAGAGGTTGTGCTTCTTCGGCTCCTCCAGCCGCGTGAGCACGCCCCACATGGCCGCCATCTCCAACGTGTGCGGCGCGATGTGCTTGCCCTTGATCGTCTGGGCGTTGAAGTCCTTCTCGTAGATCTTCACCTCTTCGGCGAGCCGGGTGATGTACGGGATGTCGATCTTCACCGTACGGTCGCGCAGGGCCTCCATGAACTCGTTGTTCTCGAGCTTCTTGTACTCGGGCTCGTTGGTGTGCCCGATGATGACCTCGTCGATGTCGGTCTGCGGGAACTTCTTCGGCTTGATCTTGTGCTCCTGCGACGCCCCGAGCAGGTCGTAGAGGAACGCCACGTCGAGCTTGAGCACCTCGACGAACTCGATCACTCCGCGGTTGGCGATGTTGAACTCGCCGTCGAAGTTGAAGGCGCGCGGGTCGGAGTCCGAGCCGTACTCGGCGATCTTCCGGTAGTTGATGTCACCGGTGAGCTCGGTCGAATCCTGGTTCTTCTCGTCCTTCGGCTGGAAGGTGCCGACGCCGATGCGGTCCTTCTCCGAGAAGATCAGCCGCTGCACCCGGATGTGGCTGATCACCTTCTCGAAGTCGCCGCCGTACTGGTTCATCAGATCGCGGAACACGAACCGGCAGGCGGGGCACAGCTCGGTCCCGTCCGGGATCTGGAAGCCCTTCTCCGGGGGCACCAGCTCGGTGAAGACTTTCGGGCGCCACTCCCTGGGGATGAGGTTGAGCGGCTCCTCGTTCATCGGGCACTTCATCCGCTCCTTGAGCGCCTCCCCGTTCTCGCCCTTCTTGTCGAGGAGCCAGCTGAACGTGTACGTCGCGCCTTCGGGCGTCTTCGAGTAGTCCTCGAGCCCCTTCTTGATCAGCCGGGCGATGGTGGACTTGGAGGAGCCGACCGGGCCGTGGAGGAGGATGACGCGCTTCTCCGTGCCGTAACCCTGCGCCGCGGACTTGAAGACGTTCACCAGCTTCATCAGCGGGACGTCCAGCCCGAAGACGGCGTCCTTTCCGCCGAACTTCTCGTCGGAGAAGAAGTGGTAGCGGATGAGCTTCTTCTTGTTGTCGATGTACTCCGACCTGCCGTGGCTCAGGATCATGTCGTAGAGCCGCTGGTAGGCGGTGCGCGTGACCTGCGGGTTCTGCTCGACGATCTTCAGATAGTCGTCGAACGAGCCGTCCCAGTTGAGCTCCTCGTACTGCCTGCGGTCCTGGAGCGCGGCGATTCGCGAGATCCAGTTGGAGCTCTTCTCCGTCATTTCCTTCATCACGCTTCCTTTTCGAGCCGATGGTCTCCTGCAGAATCCCCTAACCCGACGAACGGGTGGCGCATTTCAATGTCCAACGGTTGCTGCCCACCCGGCCCCAAGGTTTCGACTGCTCTGCCTCCTCGGGACCCCGCCGCGGAGTCGGACCGCGGTCGATTGGCATCGGGCATTCGACGACGGGCCGGAGAACCCGTCGTCACGGGGGGAAAAGGCATTCATCATTATAAAGACGAGGCCCTCGCAGGGACAGGGGCCGTGGGGTGAGCTGACCTGATTCGAAACGTTCAACCGTGTGCGAGTGTCCCTGCCTTCTCGGACCATCGGCGCGACACCGACAGAGCGAGCGCGGCGAGCGGCCAGAGGACGATGGCAAACGCAGCAAGAATCAACAGTTCGCGAGTGATCCCGGAGAGACTGCTGCCATTCAGCGCGGCTTCGCGCAGGGCGCGGAGCGCCCAGGTGGCGGGTAGGAAGTCCGCCGCCTTCTGCAGGAAAGGTGGGAGGACCTCGACCGGGTAGATGACGCCGGCCAGGAGGTAGGTCAGCACATCGAGCAGATAGCTGAACGGATCGCCGCGCTTGAACGACAGGACGAAGGCCGCAGACACCAGGCCGAGCGCGCCGAACGAGGTGAGGGCGAGCAGCAGCGACAGGCCGAACGCCAGCGGATCGAGGTGAAGGTTCGCGCCAAACAGCCAACTCCCCACGACCAGCAGCAGGACCGAGCGGACGAGCGCATTCAGGATCGGATACGCAGAGAGCAGCGCGATGACCTGGAAGGTCGAGCGCGGAGCGGAGAGCAAGACCTCGAGCGAACCGTCCGTCTGCGCCTCTCGCAGCCGCCGGGCGAAGCTCGTCTGCACCGTTCGCAGAGCGGCGGCCACCGACACGCCGAGCAGGGCGAAGGAGAAGTAGTCGCTGCCGTACTTCGATGCGAGGGCCGGCGAGTCGCCGACCGTGCGGGCGAGGAAGAAGAACGTCGTGAGCGTGACGAGCCCACCGACCGCGGCGAAGACGAAGCTCGTCTTGTACGAGGCGGCGATCTTCAGGTCGCGCCGGAGGAAGGCGAGCAGGAGCCTCACGGTGCGGCCTCCGTGAAGACCTCGTCCGCGGCGGCGCGGATCTCGGAGAAGGGCCCGAAGGCGACGCGCCGCCCCTTGCGGAGCAGGAGCACGCGCGAGGTGATCGCCTCGACCTCGTGAAGATCGTGGCTCGCGAAGAGGACCGCAGCCCCATGACCGGCGACCTCGGACACGACCTGGCCCCGCATCCGACGCGCGGCGCCCGGGTCGAGCGAGCGCGTGAGCTCGTCGAGCAGCACCACCCTGGGGCGATGCAGCAGCGCCCGGACCAGCACGATGCGGGCCTTTTCTCCCGTGGAGAGCGTGCGGATCTCCCGATCGAGCAAGGAGGTGGCTTCGAACCGGGGGGCCAGATCGGCGATCCGCGCTTCGCCCTCGCGCCTGGAGAGGCCGAACAGGGCCGCGTAGAAGCGGAGGTTCTCGCGAGCCGTCAGCCGGGGCGACAGTCCGCGGTCCTCGCTGAGCGCCGCCCCGACCTGCTGGCGGGAGGAAGGGCGATCGCGCACCACGTCGCGGTCGGAGACCACGGCGCTGCCCGCCGAAGGGAGGAGAAGACCCGCGAGAATGCGGAGTAGGGTGCTCTTGCCGGCGCCGTTCGGGCCGATGAGGCCGACCACCTCGCCGGAAGCGATCTCGAACGAGAGGTCCTCGAGCGCCTGCCGGGGACCCGGGCGCTGGCCCCTGACCCAGGCGATCGGGCGGAAGGGCGGCGGATACGTCTTCGCCAGCAATCGCACCTCGACCTGGAGCCCTTCCGCCATGAGGAAACCAGCGTACCCCGCCCCGGGGCGGCGTCGAGTTCGCCGGATCCGGGCGGAAACTGGCCGGTCGCCCCCCACGCGTTACAGTGCCCGAGGTCGACCCGGGGTCACCCGGGGCTTGGAATTCACGCGAGGGTGAAGTAGCCAGACGCCCGCGCATGTCCCAGGAATCCACCGTGACCTACAGCCAGGCCGAAGAAACCGTGCTCCCCCGGAGTGAGCCCCGGCAGGGGGTCGTGCTCGCATTGCTGCTCGCGGCCACGCTCCTTCCGCGGCTGATGGTGTTCCCGGTGAATGAGAACCTCCACGGCGACGCGGTGGTCCGCACCGAGCTGGGCGAGCGCTGGGCGAAGGATCCGCACTGGATCGAGAGCTTCCACGACGGCGCGTACCAGTTCGGGCCGCTGCACCTCTACACCGTCGGCGCCGTGCTGAAGGTGTGGCCCGAGCGGGAGCACGCCGGGCGGCTGGTGAGCCTGGTGTTCGGTGTCCTGTCGGTCGTGCCGTTGTACCTGCTCACGCGCAGACTGTTTGGCTGGAAGGCAGGGCTCGTTGCGGGCCTGGCGTTCGCCGCGTGGGGCATGCACATGCAGGTGTCGACCACGGCGGCGAGCGAAGCCTTCTCGCTGTTCCTGGTGCTGTGCGTGTTGTCGCTGTTCGCGCGGGCGCGAGAGGAGGGCAGGTTCACCCCCCTGTTCTGGGCGGCCATGCTGCTGAACCTCGCCTGCGCCACGCGCTACGACAGCTGGATGCTGATGCCCCTGATCACCCTGCTGCTCGCCTTCGGGGACAAGGACCGGGTGGCAGGGCTGACCCGGGCGGTGCTCTTCGGGTTCCTCTGCCTGCCGTTCCCCATGTTGTGGATGCAGGGGAACGAGGTCGCCACTGGCAGCGCCTTCTTCCCGGTGAAGTACATCGAAGACTTCCACCGGAGCTGGTCCCAGAGCGGGATTGCCGCCTACGGAGAGTGGGGCTACCGGCTGCACAACCTGTTCTTCTGGCCGTGGATCGCAGTGCTGACCCTGAGCCCGCTGGTGGCCGTGTTCTCCGCGGTGGGCCTGGTTCACGTCTGGCGCAAGCGCCCCGAGCACCGGTGGCTCGTCTGGGTCGTGCTGGTCCCGACCGCGTACTTCACCTTCCGGGGCGCGGTGATGCTCACGTTCGCCCCGCTGGGCCGGTTCACGGTGAACCAGCTCGCGGCGATGTTGCCATTCGTCGCGGTGGGCTTCGCGGTGATCGCGTCGAAGCTGTCTCAGCCCATGCGCCACGGCCTCGTCGGGGCGACGGCGCTGATCGCGGTGGCCGTCCCCGCGTGGATGGGCGTGGTGACCGTGGACCCCGCGAAGCCGATGGCGGCGACGTTGGGGCCGGTCAGTCCGATCAGCGTGAACCCCAGGGACCTGATGCAGGTCGCCCGCTGGCTGAAGGCCGAGGTCGCGCCCGGCACCGGCTCGGTGGTGATCGACAGCGAGCCCAGCTACCAGGACATCCAGGTTGCCTTCTTCAGCGGGCTGGCCGAGGACCGCGTCCTTCGCGCGCGCTGGCCGAACTTCGACGAGATCCTCCAGCAGAACACGCCGGAGTATCTCGTGCTGGCGAAGGGCGGAGGACTGGCGACACGGGCGGATTACGAGGGGCGCGACGGCCGGGTCCAGCTCGGCGACCTCTGGTTCGAGCAGCTCCCCGGGTTCAACGGAAACTGGCACGTCTTCCGGCGCGTGAGCACCCAGGAGCGCGAGTCCGGATTCCCTACAGCGCGGGAGATGCGCGACAACAGCGAGGCGCCGATCCTCACGCCTGCACCGCCTCCGGTGGCCCCGCGGGTCCGTGAGCTGACCCCTCCTGCCCGCGCAAACTAGAATCCCCCGCATGAAGCGGGGGAATGGGGGCCGATCCGGTAGCTGGGGGAGCGCCGTCCTGGTGGCGCTCTGGTCCGGGTTCGCGATCTCCGCGCCCGGCGTGTCGAGCAATTTCGAGTCCGGAACCCTCCTCAGGTCCGACGCACCTCCCGGAGAATGGGACCAGTACATCGAGGACACCGCGGCGAACACCGCGCAGGTCATCCCCGAGGCGGCCCGGAGCGGAAGCTATGGCTTTCGACTGACCGATTCGGACGGCAGCGCAGGGTCGGGAGGACAGAACGCCCTCTCGGTCGAGGTGGATTCGGCCACCGGGACCTTTCATCTGCGCACGTGGTTCCGGGTGACCGGCTTCAACGATCTCGGAAGCTTCGCCATCGCCCAGATTTTCAGCGATGCGGACGGAGGCCAGCCGCTTGCGGAGCTCGGGTACTCCGCAGGCTCGGTGTGCCATTGGAGCTACGACAGGGTGTGGGGGAGGGGGGCTCAGTGCAATTCGCTCAATCCCACCGCCGACAACTGGCACTTCATGGAGTTGGAGGTGCTGGGCGTGGGGACCAATGCCGGCACTTCGGTGATGACCATCGACGGCGCTCGCAAATCCGCGGGAGGAAAGGACTGGACCGGGCTGTCAGTGGACCATGTCCGCCTGGGTGCGCCCGCCTCGGAGGACCGGGCGTTCATTGGCCTCCTCGACTTCGATGACCTCGTCGCCGCCCCGGGGCCGCTCGGCACGCTCTCCATCGATCCCGCCAGTGCGATCGTGCGGCCGGGCGGAACGTTGGGTTTCAAGGCATTCGGAGGATATCCCCCGTACACCTTCACCCTGGATTCGGCCCCCTCGGATGGCAGCATCACCCAGGATGGAGCGTATCTGGCGGGGCCCATCGCTGGCGGGACCGACGTCATCCGCGTGACCGACGACATGGGCGGCACCTTGACCGCCTCGGTGGACGTGAACGCCGCGTCCCCCGACCACGTTCGCCTCCTCCCGGTCGGTCCTCTCCAGGTCGACGCCTGCGCGCCGGCGACGGTGGAAGCCTCGGTGGTGGACGTGCACGGGAACGTGGTGGAGGAGCCGTCCGTGGTGACGGTTTGCGCGGAGCATTCGGCGACCGTCGTCGCTTCGACCCTGGGCAATGAGGTCCGCAACGGCACCTGCGTCACCGGCGAAATTCTGGCGTCGGGGCGGGCCACGGTCACCTTTGAAAACGATGACAGCGGGAGCGTCGTCGTCACCGGCACCCAGACGGGTCTTCCCGGCCAACCGGAGACTGTGACCCTGACCTGGGAAGCAGCGGGGATCTCGCCCGTCCCGGATTGCCGTTCGCAGGGGCCGATCCTCCCCCTGAACCTGGTGGTCGGGTGCGACTGCGGCTCGGTGCCGGGATCCAGCTACGTGCCCCTGGCTTCGCTGTTCCTGCTGACCTTCGGGATGCGAAGTCGCCGCAGCCGCGGGTAGGTCAGCCGTTCTTTCGCTTGTTGCGGAAGTACGCGCGTTGCCACTTGTCCACCGCAGCCTCGTGGCACTTCAGGTCCGGGCAGAAGATGTGCGTGCCGTCGTTGCGAGAGACGAAGAAGAGATCCTCGCACTGGAGCGGGTTGAGCGCGGCCTGCAGCGCCGCAGCGCCCGGGCTGGCGATCGGCCCCGGGGGGAGACCCTTGGTCGTGTACGTGTTGTACGGGTGCGAGGTCTCCAGATCGCGCCGGGTGATGTTGTTGACCCAGCTGCCGCGAATCAGGCTTGCCGCGTAAAGCACCGTCGGATCGGTCTGGAGCTTCATCCCCAGGCGAAGCCGGTTGTGGAACACGCAGGAGATTCGAGGACGCTCCTCGGGGGCCCCGGTCTCCTTCTCGATGATCGAAGCGAGGGTGAAGGTCTGGATCAGATCCAGCTTCCGGGGCGGGTTCCCCATCGCCGCCGCCTTCTCGTATTCCTCGAGAGAGCGGGAGATCATCTTCTTGAGGACCGTCTCCTCGTTGGCGTTGCGGGTGAAGGTGTACGTGTCCTGGTAGAGGAAGCCCTCCACCCGCTCGGTCGGAATGCCTGCCTTGCGGAGGAACGCCGGGTCCTCCACGAGCCGGGTGAGCTTCTCGAGATCGAGCTTCAGCTCCGAGGCCGCGACGATCGGGAGGATCTCGTCAGCGCGGAGCCCCTCGGGAACGGTGAACCGATAGACCTTCACCTCACCCGCGATGATCCGCCGCGCGACGTCGGCCGGGGAGAGCGCGCCGTCGAACTCGTACTCGCCCGCCT